>CANHHG010000109.1 GCA_947460615.1 Bacteroidota bacterium | reverse complement strand
TTAACTCAATTCTTTTGAAATTTTATATCGTTCTTCGTTGTTCTTTGTTCTTAAAATGATTTCACCTAAAAATCCTGCTAAAAATAATTGGGTTCCAATTATCATAGTGGTTAATGATATATAAAACCAAGGGTTATTAGTTACCAATTCATATGGCATGCCGTGGTATAATTTGTATAACTTGAAAAACCCAATAAATCCGGCAGCTAAAAACCCAATTAGAAACATAATTGAGCCTAAAGCACCAAATAAGTGCATGGGTCTTTTTCCAAAACGAGAAAGAAACCATATGGTGATTAGGTCCAAAAATCCATTGATAAAACGTTCCATTCCAAATTTTGTTTCACCATATTTTCTGGCTTGGTGCAGCACTACTTTTTCTCCAATTTTACCAAAACCAGCATTCTTTGCCAATACTGGAATGTAACGGTGCATTTCACCTGAAACTTCGATGTTTTTAACAACCACATTTTTATAGGCTTTTAATCCGCAATTGAAATCATTTAGTTTTACGCCAGAAGTTCTTCTTGCTGCCCAATTGAATAATTTTGATGGTAAATTTTTCGCAAATACCGAATCGTATCTTTTCTTTTTCCATCCGGAAACCAAATCAAATTGTTGATTGGTAATCATATCGATTAAACCAGGAATTTCTTCTGGACTGTCTTGTAAATCAGCATCCATTGTAATTACGATATCGCCTTTCGCTTTTGCAAATCCGGCATGAAGTGCTTGAGATTTGCCATAATTTCTTAAAAAACGAATCCCTTTACTATTCGGATTTTCACTAGACAATTGCTCGATAATATCCCATGACTTATCGGTGCTACCATCGTCTATGAAAATAACTTCGTAGGAATAATTATTAGATTTCATTACAGAAACAATCCAATTATGGAGTTCTTGTAACGATTCTTCTTCGTTGAGAAGTGGAATAATAATGGATAGATTCATTTATTTATGCGCTATGAGGATTTTCGTTTTTGACAAAAGCTCCAATTATTAAAGAATATATCAAACCTATAAATGAAAACATTGCAACAGTGGCAGGAATTACTATCGCAGGATTCATGAATTTTTTCGTCATTGAAATTGCCATTTCTGCTTGCTCTGAAGTCATATTTGGGTTTTGTTGCAACATTACTTGCCTTGTTTTCTTCATAATTTCTTCTACAAATTCTGGAAATATCATATTAAAAACAGCACTAAAAACACCATAAATTAATCCCGCAATCAAGCATATTGTCACACCGATTTTTAAACATTCACCAAAAGAAACAAATCCGTTATTTAGGTTTTTTTTGAAATTCACAGAACCAAATGTGATTATACTTACTGGAAAAATGAGGTAATTCAAGGTATTGATGACAATTCCAGTAGTAGGATTTGATATAGGATCAATATCCATAACATAAACTATTACAAATTCTAAAACCATTAAAACTCCGAATAAAGCGCCATATTGTAATGCCGATTTTGAAGGTGATACTTTTTGATCCATACTATATATTGTTTTAAATTAATTTACAAATATAACAATTCCCAATTTACCTCTGTTACTATTTGTAAATTCCTTATAAATAAAAAAAAAGAAGCAATAGGTTTGTTTATTGAAAAATAAGTGTAAATTTGCAAACTCAAAATAATAAAGTTACAACAAAAAGTTATAATGAGTTGATACCTTTTCCCTGAAATGAAAAGCTTCGCAGCCCATTATAATTGAAACAAATAAAAAAAGATTAAAGATGAAAAAAGGTGTACACCCAGAAAATTACAGATTAGTTGCTTTTAAAGACATGTCAAACGAAGACGTTTTTATTACTAAATCTACTGCTGAAACAAAAGAAACTATCGTTTACGAAGGTGTTGAATATCCAGTTGTAAAAATGGAGATTTCTAGAACTTCTCACCCTTTTTACACAGGTAAATCTAAACTTATTGATACTGCAGGACGTATCGATAAATTCAAAACTAAATACGCTAAACACGGTAAATAATTATTGTCGCTGTTCAAATTATATAAAACCTCGCAATTCGCGGGGTTTTTTTATGGCTAAAACTTTTCAATTTTCTTGTTTATCTTTGTAACTTTGAATCTTCATAACTTTTGAACCTCAATATAATGAATTATATTCTTTTTGACGGACCTGCCAGAATTGCACTTTTACCTTTTACCTATACGCGTCCAGTTGCCGATATTAGAATCGGAATATTAACTATTCGTGAAAAATGGGAAAAATACTTGGGATCAACTACTACTACTTTAACAGAAGAATATTTGTCTGATAAATATCCAATGGTTGAATTAGAGGAAAACGTAATGATAAACGCTTCCTATTTACCAAATGCTAATTTAGTGGAGATCATTTCTAATTTGAAATCCAATCAAGCGGTTTTTAAAGGCGATGCGGTGATTGCTTTTTTTACCAATGATTCTCAGGAAGAAGTAGATTTTGATCAGTATGAAATTATAGAATTTACCGAAGATTGTATTACAGTGGAGCATACTTGGGATATTTTTGCCAAAAATGACGCCGCAATTCGGGAAGATTTTGCAATTTTAACCGAGGACAGAACTTCACAACCTATTTCAAAAACGGTAAATGTTATTTCTCCAGAAAACATTTTTGTTGAAGAAGGTGCAAAAATGGAATTTGTTACTTTAAATGCTTCTACGGGACCTATATATATAGGTAAGAATGCCGAAATAATGGAAGGTTCTGTGATTCGTGGTCCATTTGCATTATGTGAAGAAGCGCAAGTTAAATTAGCTACCAAAGTGTATGGAGCCACCACTGTTGGTCCGCATTGTAGAATAGGAGGCGAAATAAACAATTCTGTTTTATTTGGTTATTCCAATAAAGGGCACGATGGGTTTTTAGGTAATTCGGTGTTGGGAGAATGGTGTAATATTGGTGCCGATTCTAATAATTCCAATATGAAAAATAATTACGAAGTGGTGAAATTATGGAGTTTTGAAACCGAGAGTTTCGCTAAAACAGGA
>CANHHG010000108.1 GCA_947460615.1 Bacteroidota bacterium | reverse complement strand
GATTCCTGAAGCATGCACGAAAATGTCTTTTCCTGTTTCTTCGTCTGTAATGAATCCGTAACCTTTTGATTCATTGAAAAATTTAACTGTTCCTGTACGCATTGTAAAAATAATAATAATTTATAATGTGACAAATGTAAACTTTATTGTAATACGAAAATCATTTGTATGTAATTTTTTTCGTAAAATTATTGATTTTCAGTGTTTTCGAGGGTATTCTAACATGAAATTATTCCAATTTCAGCTGAATATGCAACTCATTTAACTGATTTTCATCGATAATAGATGGGGCATCAATCATTACATCGCGACCCGAATTATTTTTTGGAAAGGCGATAAAATCACGAATCGTTTCTTGTCCACCCAATATAGCCACCAATCGATCCAATCCAAATGCTAATCCCCCGTGTGGTGGCGCTCCAAATTGAAACGCATCCATCAAGAAACCAAATTGATTTTTAGCTTCTTCTTCGGTGAATCCTAAATATTTGAACATTAATTGTTGTGTTGCTTTGTCGTGAATTCTGATAGAACCACCGCCAATTTCGTTTCCGTTCAGTACCATATCATAAGCATTGGCGCGAACTTTCCCTGGGTTTGTTGCCAACAATTCCATGTCTTCCGGTTTTGGAGAAGTAAATGGATGGTGCATTGCGTGCCATCTTCCAGACTCTTCATCTAATTCTAATAATGGAAAATCAACTACCCATAAAGGAGCAAACTCTGCTGGATTTCTTAATCCTA
The DNA here is from genome assembly GCA_947460615.1 of Bacteroidota bacterium. Lineage (GTDB taxonomy): Bacteria > Bacteroidota > Bacteroidia > Flavobacteriales > Flavobacteriaceae > Flavobacterium. Next base: position 2,325 of record CANHHG010000108.1, on the reverse strand, counting down.
AGCGAGTGGCTAATTCCATTCTTAAAGCAGAAAGTTGCGTTCTTGTTTTATTGGCTTCACCGGAAAGTACAAATAGCATATCTCCCGGTTTTGCACCAGTAATCTGAGCCCATTTTGCCAAATCTTCTTGGTCGTAAAATTTATCAACGGATGATTTATAGGTTCCATCCTCATTGCATTTCACATAAACCATTCCTAAAGCGCCAATTTGTGGGCGTTTCATCCAATCAATTAAAGCGTCAATCTCTTTACGAGAATAGTCACCCGTTCCAGGAGCAGCAATTCCAACTACCAATTCAGCAGTATTGAAAACAGAAAAATCTTTGTGTTGCGCACATTCGTTCAACTCGCCAAATTCCATTCCAAAACGGATATCTGGTTTGTCATTTCCATAAGTTTTCATCGCATAATCGTAGGTGATTCTTGGAAATTTTTCGACTTCAATGCCCTTAATTTCTTTTAATAAATGACGAGTCAATCCTTCAAAAACATTCAAAATGTCTTCTTGCTCAACAAAAGCCATTTCACAATCTATTTGGGTGAATTCTGGTTGTCTGTCAGCACGTAAATCTTCGTCACGGAAACATTTCACAATTTGGAAATATTTATCCATTCCACCCACCATCAATAATTGTTTGAATGTTTGTGGCGATTGAGGCAGTGCATAAAATTGTCCCGCATTCATTCTACTTGGAACCACAAAATCCCTTGCGCCTTCTGGAGTCGATTTTATTAAATAAGGAGTTTCTACTTCGCAAAAATCTAAATCGGATAAATATTTTCTAACTTCCATTGCCACTTTATGGCGAAAAAGCAAGCTGTTTTTTACGGGATTTCTTCTAATATCTAAATAACGGTATTTCATTCTGATGTCTTCTCCACCGTCGGTTTCATCTTCAATGGTAAAGGGAGGAGTTAAAGCCGCATTCAAAATGGTCATTTCCGAAACTAAAATTTCAATTTCTCCAGTAGCCATATTTGCGTTTTTAGATTCGCGCTCAATTACAGTACCTTTCACTTGAATTACAAATTCTCTACCCAAGGTTTTCGCCAATTCAAAGATGGATTTTTCAGTACGCCTTTCGTCAAATAATAATTGGGTAATTCCATAACGGTCGCGTAAATCAACCCAATTCATGAAACCTTTGTCACGTGATTTTTGAACCCAACCCGCAAGTGTAACTTGGGTATTAATATGAGTAGCGTTTAACTCGCCACAAGAATGACTTCTATACATTATAGTAATTTTAGATTGCAAAAATACTATTTTGTTTTTGATTAAGGTTTTAGTGATAATATTTATTTTAAAAATTTAAATACCTTATATTTGATGTCTAATTTAATTTTAAAACTAATGAAAAAAGTAATCTTGTTGGGATTGTTCCTTGGGTATTCTATTTTATCTGTTGCTCAATCCAATAATTTCGTGATCTTTAAAGCTGAAATTGCAAATAAAAACGGAGATTTTATTTCTATAAGAGATAATAAAAAGGTGTATAAAAAAATCCAAATTAATAAAGAAGGATTTTTTAAAGATACTTTGAATGTGAAAGAGGGATTTTATCAAATGTATGACGGTGTAGAAGTGACAAGTTTGTATTTAAAAAACGGGTACGACTTAAGTTTGAAAATGGATGCCAAAAAATTTGACGAATCTATAGTTTATACTGGTGTTGGAGCAAAAGAAAATAATTATTTAGCTCAAGCTACTGTTGAAGAAAGCAAAATTGATTATGATAAAATATTTGCATTAAAAGAAGTAGAATTTAACTCTCAAGTAGATGAAATAAGCAATGCGCACTTAGCAAAATTAGAAAGCAGTAATTTAGATCCTGCATTTATTGAATTGCAAAAAAAGAATATCGAGGGTAACAAAATAGGAATGAAGCAATATTATGGCGAGGCACAAAAAAAGCAATTGCTTAACAATACAATGTCGGCACCTTTTGATTATTTGAATTTTAAAGGAGGAAATACAAAGCTATCCGATTTTAAAGGGAAGTATGTTTATATCGATGTTTGGGCTACTTGGTGCGGCCCTTGTCGTGCTGAAATCCCATTTTTGAAAAAGACAGAAGAGAAATATGAAGGGAAAAATATTGCATTCGTAAGTATTTCTGTTGATGTTCAAAAAGACTTCGAGAAATGGAAAAAATTTGTTGCTGAAAAACAATTAGGAGGAGTTCAGCTTTTCGCTGATAAAGATTGGAATTCCGATTTTATGAAAAGCTACAGCATCAATAGTATTCCAAGATTTATTTTAATAGATCCAACAGGAAAAATCGTGAGCGCAGATGCTGCAAGACCGTCGTCACCAAAACTTTC
>CANHHG010000107.1 GCA_947460615.1 Bacteroidota bacterium | reverse complement strand
TGGTCGCAGGCCACGGCGCATCACTTAAATAAGATGCTAATTCTAATGTCCAATACATTTTTACTTATTTTTAGTTTATGCAAAAATAATTTTTTTACTTAAAAAGTCAAGTAAAATTCCATTTATTTTACAAAATAGTTAAGAACGTGATTATATATGCTAAAATATTAATGATGTTTATTTGATTATCAATATTTTAATATCTTATTTTTTTCCGATATTACTTTCTTGGTATCCATTTCACCTCGGCGGCTTCTAGGTCGTAACTCAACTTCCGTGCCAACACAAATAGATAGTCAGAAAGACGGTTTAAATACTTAATTGCGTTTTCATCTACAGGTTCATTATGGTCTAAGTGAACCGCTAATCGTTCGGCACGACGGCAAACACATCTTGCAATGTGACAATATGACACCGTTGTATGTCCTCCTGGCAAAATAAAATGGGTCATTGGTGGAAGTAATTCTTCCATGGTATCTATTTCTTTTTCTAAGAATTCAATATCGCTTTCAATGATTCCAAGGTTTTGAAGTCGTAACTCGCCATTTTTTTTAACGGCTTTTTCTGGTGGTGTTGCCAAAATAGCTCCAACCGTAAATAAACGATCTTGAACTTCAATTAACACTTCTTTATAATGTGAATCCATTTCTTGATCGCGAAGTAAACCAATATGAGAATTTAATTCGTCTACAGTTCCGTAACTTTCTATTCGAATATGGTCTTTTGGAACTCTTGTGCCCCCAAAAAGTGCCGTGGTCCCTGTATCTCCGGTTTTAGTATAAATTTTCATCGATTGATTAGTTTTTATTTTTGGTATCGCTTTCTATCAAACCATCACGTAAACGAATGACTCTATGCGCATATGCAGCAACTTCCTCCTCATGGGTAACTATAATTACTGTATTTCCTAAATGATGTATGTCGCCAAATAATTTCATTATTTCTTCCGATGTTTTACTATCTAAATTTCCTGTAGGCTCATCGGCAAGAATAATGGAAGGTTTGTTTACCAAAGCTCTGGCAACCGCAACACGCTGTCGTTGTCCTCCTGAAAGTTGGTTGGGTTGGTGGTCCATTCTATCTGCTAATCCCACTTGTTTTAGCACTTCTTCCGCACGTATCATACGCTCGGATTTCGAATATCCTGCATAAACCATTGGTAAAGCCACATTGTCTAGAGCAGTGGTTCGAGGTAAAAGATTGAAAGTTTGAAATACAAAACCAATTTCTTTATTTCGAATTTCGGCTAGTTCATCATCGTGCATTTTACTTACGTCTTTTCCGTTTAAGATATAACTCCCCGATGTAGGAGTGTCTAAACAACCTAAAAGATTCATTAATGTAGACTTTCCTGAACCAGAAGGCCCCATTAATGCTACATATTCTCCCTTATTTATTTCTAAATCAATTCCTTTTAGAACGTAAACAATTTCGTTTCCTAGAACGAAATCTCTTTTTATTTTGGTGATTTGAATTAGTGGATTTGCCATTTTTATTTGGAATTCAATAGGTGTTAGTTTTTGTAATTTTATTTTAGGCTTTAAAAGTACAAAAAGGAATTATCGATTTCCTAATTACTCCTCTTTTTTTAACTTTTGATTTATACTCGAATCGTAAAATGTTCTTTCACCTGTTCTTTCCTTATAAATGCTAAACCCAGTGAAAAGGTATCAATGGTCACGTTAAAATTTGAATTAGCAACTACTGATTTCCATTGCATTTCAGTTGCTTTGGAATAATGTGGATTCTCGAAAATTACACAAGTATTATTATTTGCTAAAGCAATAATTGAATTTAATTCTATACTATTTGCTTGTAAGTACGAGGAATCAATATAAATAAAATCAACTATCGAAGGGATTACTTTTTTGTTTTCAGAGAGGTATATCCCTTCTTGAAATTGGAAATAATGAAATAATTTGTTTAATAATCTACCTTTTTTTGTCTTGGTTTCTAAATGGGTAAAAAAAGGTTTAAAGTTTTCACGGTTATAAAAACAATTGGTGACCAATAAAAATACAAATGGTGAATGAACCCCATGCTCATTTTTGGAATTCCATAGAAATTGTAAATACACTTTTAATCGAAACAACATAACTAAATAATTAAATAAATGGGATTTACCCTTCCATTTTACTTGAAAGTTCAAACCATCTTTCCTCTTTTGTTTCCATCTTATTGATGATGTTTTTCAATTCGTTTGCTTTTTTCTCGATATCATTGGAGTCAATTTTTCCGTCAGAAAATAATTGCTCAATTTTGGCTTTTTCAATTTCTAAATCCTTGATATCTCTCTCAATTTTTTGAAATTCTTTCTGTTCATTAAAAGTTAAATTTCCTGTTGGATTGTTTTGTTTCCAATCTTTCTTCTCCGTTTTGTTATCCTCTTTTTGCGCAACGTCAACACTATCTTCATAAGCTCTAAAATCGGAGTAATTTCCGGGAAAATTTTCAATTTCCCCTAGACCTCTAAACACAAACAAATGATCTACAATTTTATCCATAAAGTAACGATCGTGTGAAACCACTAGCAAACATCCAGGAAAATCTAAAAGAAAACTCTCTAAAACATTCAATGTCACAATATCCAAGTCGTTTGTTGGCTCATCAAGAATTAAAAAGTTTGGATTCTGAATTAAAACGGTACATAAATACAAACGTTTCAACTCGCCACCACTCAATTTTTCAACGTAATCGTACTGTTTTTTGCTGTCAAATAAAAACCGTTCTAATAATTGCGATGCTGAAATAATTTTTCCTTTGGTTAACGGGATGTATTCCCCATATTCCTTAATTACATCAATGACACGTTGCGCCGGTTTTGGATTGATACCACTTTGCGTGTAATAGCCAATTTTTATCGTTTCTCCTACCACTACTTTTCCACTATCAAGCGGTAATGTACCTGTCAGCAAATTTAAAAAAGTAGATTTTCCAGTTCCGTTTTTACCAATAATTCCAATGCGTTCTCCACGTTGAAAATCAAAATCAAAATTATCTAAAATGATATGGTCCTTGAATTTCTTAGAAATTTTGTGAAGCTCTATAATTTTGCTTCCCATGCGTTCCATATTAATTTCTAATTCCACCACATTTTCCTTACGTCTACTTTGCGCTTTCTCTTTAATTATATAGAAATCATCTTGTCGAGATTTAGACTTGGTGGTTCTCGCTTTTGGTTGGCGACGCATCCATTCTAATTCCTTTACAAATAGGTTTTGAGCTGTATCAATACTCGAATTTTCAGAAGCATTTCGCTCTTCTTTTTTCTCTAAATAGTAAGAATAATTACCCTTGTATTGGTAAATTTTACCGTTATCCAATTCTATAATTTCATTGCAAACGCGCTCTAAAAAGAAACGGTCGTGCGTA
>CANHHG010000106.1 GCA_947460615.1 Bacteroidota bacterium | reverse complement strand
TCCCGTTCCTGCCGCTGCCAATATTGCAATATTGGCTCAAGGTTGCGATGTAATTGGAATTGATGAGGCCCAATTTTTTGATGATGAAATTGTAAAAATTTGTAATGATTTGGCCAATCAGGGAATTCGTGTGATTGTTGCCGGACTGGATATGGATTTTAAAGGAAATCCTTTTGGACCCATGCCAGCACTTATGGCTACAGCAGAATATGTTACGAAAGTGCACGCTGTTTGTACAAGAACGGGAAATTTAGCCAATTATAGTTTTAGAAAAGCCGACGGAGATAATCTTGTTTTACTTGGAGAGACTGAAGAATACGAACCGTTAAGTCGTGCTGCCTATTATTTTGCAATGAAAGAAAATCAGGAAAGTGCTTTAGCGTCAAAAAAACCGAAATCTAAATAACCGCTATTGAGTTTAAACGCTGAAAATATAGCCAAAATTTTAGATGCCAATTGGTTTGGAAAGTCTAGTTCTACTGAAATTACACATATTTCAATAGACAGTCGTTCAATGCAAAATAGCGCTGGAACTTTATTTTTTGCTTTGGTTGGACCCAATAATAACGGTCATAATTACATCGCTGAATTAATTCAAAAAGGGGTTCAAAATTTTGTAGTCCACTCAATTCCAGAAAATTTTAAAGCAGATGTAAATTTCCTTGTGGTAGAAAACACCCTTGAGGCGCTTCAAAAATTTGCTGGTTATTACCGAAATTTATACCACTTCCCTATAATTGGAATTACGGGAAGTAATGGGAAAACGATTGTAAAAGAATGGCTGAATTTTCTTTTAAGTCCAGATTATTCAATTATTAGAAGTCCGAAAAGCTATAATTCACAAGTGGGCGTTCCGCTGTCTATTATTTCTATAAATGAAAATCACAACCTTGGAATTTTTGAAGCAGGAATTTCTACCACCAATGAAATGGGTAGGTTAGAGCAGATAATAAAACCTACCATTGGGATTTTAACTAATTTAGGTTCGGCTCATGACGAAGGATTTACCAATTTTGACGAAAAAATTAAAGAAAAATTAGGGCTTTTTGCAAATGCAGAAATCCTAATTTATAAAAAAGATAAAGTGGTTGACTCGTTTTTAAACAATTTAAAAACCTTCTCGTGGTCTTTTAATGACTCCTCTGCGGATGTTACTATTTCACCCAAAACACTTTCGGATAAAACTGTTCTTGAAATAAATTATTTAAGCCAGAAATTTGAAATTACCATTCCGTTTAAAGACAATGCTTCTGTTGAAAATTCCATTCATTGCATAATGGTTTTATTGTATTTAAAGTATAATGTTTCGGTGATTCAAAGTCGAATGGAAATGCTTTATCCTGTGGAAATGAGACTCAAAGTAAAAACTGGAATCCATAATTGCACCCTTATTGACGACAGTTATAGCTCTGATTTTCAATCGTTAAAAATTGCCTTGGATTTTCTTGAAAGTCAAAAACAACATGCCAATAAAACGATCATTCTATCCGATATTTTTCAAAGCGGTTTGTCCAATGACGATCTGTATTCCAAAGTTTCAGAGTTAATTGTTTCCAATAAAATTAATCGCGTAATTGGGATTGGAGAAACCATAACCGACTATAAAAATAAGTTTGTAAACTGCATTACTTATAAAAATACCGAGGCCTTTATTGCCGATTTTAATACTCATAATTTTAGCAATGAAACTATTTTAATTAAAGGCGCTAGACTTTTTGAATTTGAAAAAATAGTTCACTTACTGGAAGAAAAAACGCACGAAACAGTTCTAGAAATCAATCTAAATGCCATTAGTCACAACTTAAATTATTACAAATCTAAGTTGAAACCCACCACTAAAATTATGGTGATGGTGAAAGCTTTTGGTTATGGGAATGGCGGTTTTGAAATTGCAAAATTATTAGAACACCACCATGTTGATTATTTGGGAGTGGCTTTCGCAGATGAAGGAATCACTCTCAAAAATGCTGGTATTAAGTTGCCAATTATGGTTTTAAATCCAGAAAGCACCAGTTTTTCGGCAATTATTCAACACCAATTAGAACCTGAAATTTATAGTTTAAAAGGATTAAATTCCTTTTTACAAATAGCAAAAAACAATCAATTAGAAAATTATCCGATTCATATAAAATTAGATACAGGAATGCACCGATTGGGATTTGAAGAAGAAAATATAGAGGCATTAATTTCTATTTTAAAAGATAATAAAACGGTAAAAGTAAAAAGTATTTTGTCACACATGGCAACTAGCGATTCTATGGATAACCGCGATTTTGCTCTTTATCAAATTCAATTATTTGAAACGTTATCTTCAATAATTATTTCTGAATTAAATATAACTCCAATTCGTCATTTATTAAATACCTCTGGAATTAGTAATTTCCCTGAAGCGCAATATGATATGGTTCGACTTGGAATTGGGCTTTACGGAGTTTCAAACGATCCTCAAGAACAACGCTTTTTAGAAAACGTGGGGACTTTAAAATCCATAATTTCTCAATTAAGAGTCATAAATGAGGGGGAAAGCGTGGGCTACGGCAGACGATTTATAGCACAAAAAAAAGCTACGATTGCAACAATTCCTATTGGATATGCCGACGGAATTTCAAGACATTGGGGAAATGGGGTAGGATTTGTAACCATAAACGGTCAAAAAGCCACAATTGTAGGAAGTATTTGTATGGATATGTTGATGGCTGATGTTTCTGAAATTGATTGTCATGAAGGAGATGAAGTCATTTTATTTGGTGAAAATCCAACGGTGAGTTACATTGCTGAAAAATTAAGAACCATTTCCTATGAAATTCTTACTAGCATTTCCCAAAGAGTGAAACGCGTTTTTTATAGAGAATAACTAAAAACCATTTTTATGAAAATGATATCTGAATTTAAGGCCTTTGCGATGAAAGGCAACGTGATTGAATTGGCAATTGGAGTTGTTATTGGGGCGGCTTTTGGAAAAATTATCAGTTCTTTGATTGACGATGTGATTACGCCACTTATTTTAAAACCTGCTTTAGAAGCAGCAAAAATTACAGAAATAGATCAATTGGTGGCTTTTGGAGGAGTGAAATACGGTGTTTTTATTTCGTCTTTAATTAATTTTATCATCGTTTCGTTTGTTTTGTTTTTGGTGGTAAAAGCGGTGAATGTTTATAAAAAGAAAAACGGAATTGCCGATGATGAAGAAAAGAAAGGTCCAACTCAAGAAGAATTACTCACAGAAATTCGAGATTTATTAAAAAAATAATACCGCTACATTATATAATCTAATTTAAACCACGCCAAGAGCGTGGTTCTTTTTTGTTAGATCCATAACATTTGTTGGATTTTTGTTAAGCTTGTTATTTTGAAATGAAGATTATGTACTTTTGCAAAGCAAATTAATTAAAATTAAAAAAATATGAGAATTGCAGTTGTTGGCGCTACAGGAATGGTTGGAGAAATTAT
>CANHHG010000105.1 GCA_947460615.1 Bacteroidota bacterium | reverse complement strand
CAAATACTCCTACTTTTTGCTTCTTTTTTGGTAATTGCAAATGCACATGCGCAATCTGTCACCGTATCCCAACTTCCTTCGGGGACTATCTGTTCAGGAACGTCTGTAGAATTTACGGCGAATCCGAGCGGTTTTTCAGGACAAATATACTACCAATGGTATTTAAATGGAACTGCCATTCCAGGCGCTACTGCTGTTAAATATACCACCTCCACTTTAAATAATGGGGATCAAATTTATGTACAATGTAGTAATAGCACTGTTAGCGAAATGGTTGCGGGATCAGAATTTTATTACGATGCAACCAATCCAAACTCGTATCGAGGTGGTAGCGCAACTATAACGGATTTAAGTGGAAGAGGGAGACATGGCACTATGCAAGGATTTATTAGTCAGGGAAATGCGAATGCAAGTTGGAATGCTACCAATGGTGGTGTTTTTAACTTTAATGGGACCAATCAATATATTACAACTGGGTGGACCCCCTCAAATACCATGAGTTTTCAGATAGCTTTCAGAAGTCTTGAAGCGTATAGCCAAAATTGGAATAGAGGATTAATTACGACCTTTGCAAGATCAGAACCTGTGAATGCAGCATTAGATTTCATGGGTTTTTATATTGGTACTCGTCCAATAAATGGTTCCTCAAATAATGGTCTACATTATTTTTACGATAAAAATGAAGCCGGAGATATAGGCACAACAAATTCTACTTTTACTAGTACGAGCACTTGGTACGTATTAACGGTCGTGAGTAATCCTGCTGACAACGCTGGCAGAGGATCCATCAAATTTTATTTAAATGGAAGCGCCACTCCATTACCCTCAACTACAACCTCCTATCAAACGACTGATGTAAAAACGACGCATGCAGGAAATATCTGGGTTGGTCGGACGCGGTATGACACAGATTATTGGTTGGGTTACATAGCCAATGTCATTGTTTACAATCGCGTACTTTCTACCCAAGAGATCGCTGCTAATTATAATGCAACTATTGGCAGGGTAACTGGGGCATCATCCGCTTCCGTCATAAGCACAGTCACCAATTCGATCGTACTGAGCTCGGCCGCAGGGACGAATAGTCAGTCAGTATGTAATAGTACACCCATTACTAATATCACCTATGCAACAACCGGAGCAACCAATGCAACAGTTACAGGACTTCCAAATGGGGTATCGGGTACGTGGAATAATAATGTGGTCACGATTAGTGGAACACCCTCTCAAGCGGGTACATTTAATTATACGGTTACCTTGGTTGGTGGATGCAATCCTACAACTGCTCAGGGAACAATGGTAGTTAATTTGACGAATAATACGATTTCATTAACCTCAGCTACAGGAACAAATAATCAATCGTCATGTAGAAATGCAACTATAACGAACATTACGTATGCAACGACCGGAGCAACCAATGCCACAGTTACAGGACTTCCTCAGGGTGTATCGGGTATTTGGAATAATAATGTGGTAACGATTAGTGGAACACCTGTACCAACTTCTGGCACTTTTAATTATACAGTTACGTTGACTGGTGGATGCGGCACTATTACGGCGAATGGAAGTATTGCAATAAATGCTAATGCTGTACCTAGTGTCCCAACTTCTCTTACTGGCGATGGCTGTGCAAATAATAGAACCACGCTAAATTCAACGAACACATTTACTTCCTATGCATGGTTTTTAAACGGTTCTGAAATTTCAAATACAAATACCCGGACCTACAATCCCTCATCGGCTGGAAACTATTATGTTCGGGTGTATAATGGTACCTGCTACGGAACCTCTTCCGACATAACAATTAATACATGTGGAATTACCCAAACAGGTAAAGTGAGTGCGACAGAATACAATAACATGATTAATACATTAGGAGGAGCTGCAAATACCGCTAATAAAGGAGTCGATGATCGAGGCTTGATACTCAATGTGCCTAATTAAATTAAGTGAGGTTCAAAATAGATTAATATAGTAGGTTATTGAGTCCATAACTATTGGAAAGCTAAGAGAAAAAGTTTTTGTAATTTTTTAAAATAAAAAAAACGGCTAAAATTACTTTTAGCCGTTTTTGATTTTAGTAGCCTGTTCAGATGAAATCTCGAACCATTTGCTGAAAGATTATGAGCGATTTTTGATGTTTTACGAAGGCTCTAATTGAGCGGCATTTAACATAATTTTATTATTATCCACGGTTAATTTCGTTTTATTATTTTTTCATAAATTTTTTTTTTCTAATTTAATATAAGAATTTTATTAATTTATTTTTAAATCACATTTTAATTTATATATTTGCCTATCTGTGTTCGAACACGCAAAATAAATTGATATTACGCAAACTAAATACTAATCAAATAAATAACCAATTATGAATATAAAATTACACTATACTTTTTATTCAAGAATTAAAAATGCAATGGTACTTTTCGTATTAATGGCATTTAGTACATCTGTAAATTATGCTCAAACAACAATTGTATCTGATGATTTCAATAGAGCAACACTTTCACCAGGTGGAACTCCATCGTTAACATACTCTACTTTGTTAACCGGGATTGCCACTTCGGCAACTGTAGTTACAACAGCACCTGATTACCGATTGCAAATTATAAATGGTGTAGCGGCAGGAACCGCAGGTCGTTCTTCGGCAATGTCTGTCATGCCAACGGTATCTAATTTTAATAACACGTTGCGTAATAACACGCAATTGGTTACTTGGTCATTTTCAATGCGTCATAACAGAAGTTCTGGGACGACTATGTCGGGTTTTGGTGCGGGTCAATGGGGGGTTGCTACAGTAATTGCCTGCGATAATGCCGATCCAACAGCAGCTACTGCAAAAGGTTATGCGGTTGTAATGGGGGGAACAAATACTTTGGCAACCTATGATTTGGTTAGTTTTTCAAATGGTTTAAATTTAAATACCAATATGGTTTCTATGATTACTGGTATCACATTGGCTAGTTTTAAAAACGTGGTGAGTATTAAAGTTACTTATGATCCAGTATCTAACAAATGGAACATGTACCAAAAAGATGAAAGTTCAGCCGTTGCCACTACTGCTTATCCTGATCCAAACGCTATATCTGTAGCCGCGATTGGCGAAGTAACTGATACAGCAGGGCATGTAAGTAGCTCCTTAGCCAATTTTGGTTTTATGTTTATGCACGGAACAACTCTAAATAATTCTGCCTTTTTCGATAATTATAAAGTTACTGTTGGAGTTCCAACTATTTATTCCTACTATTTGGCAGCAAACTCCTCTTGTACTAATTTAAATAACTGGTGGTCAAATACAAATGCATCATCGGGAACACATCCAACTGATTTTGCTGCCGCCAATCAAATTTTTAATATTTTCAATAGTGGAGCCACCATTAGTTCTGATTGGACAGTGAACGGAAGTGGAAGTAAAGTAGTCTTAGGAAATGGAACTACAGCAAATAGTTTAATAATTCCTGCAACTGCTTTTTTTAATGGTAAAATAGATTTAGCAGCCTTAAGTACATTAACTATTAGTCATGTAACTACTTTACCTACATTAAACCTAATTTCCCCAACATCTTCAGTGAATTATAATGGCGCTGCTGATCAAGTAATACAAACAGGT
>CANHHG010000104.1 GCA_947460615.1 Bacteroidota bacterium | reverse complement strand
TTGTGACCTTGACTGGATTCAAACCAGTAACCTCTTGAGCCGTAATCAAGTGCGCTATTCAGTTGCGCCACAAGGCCATTTTGTGGGTGCAAATATAGGTATAAAAGTCTAATTTGCAAATGAAATTTCAAATAATTCTATTTTGAGTTTTTGAAAATCCGCATTAGTCTAATGCTCTTACAGTTACGTAATAGCGGTAGGCGATTAGTGCTTTTTGCCAATTTTTAGCCTTGGTCACATCCAGTCTTCGCTTCGTTAAACTTGGTAAAATGAGTTGGTTGATTTTGGCTAGGATTTTAAACATATTAGTAGTCATTATCTTGTTTATCGTTGGCAATGGCGAAATTCCTAGATTTTTTTTCATAAATAGGAAAGGATTTATCACTAGGATTTACAATAACAGTTTTAATGGTAATTTTATCGCCAACTTTAAAACTCTTGACTACCATTTGATAGTCAAGCAGATAACTTCCGCAAAAATAATTTCCGTTTTCATCTATTTCAATAATTCCGGTGTAAATTCCTTTAGCCATAATAATAATTTTTTTAATTAATTGATGCAAAAATAGGGATTTCCAGTTGTTATTAATGAATTACTTAGTTTCTAATTTTAATTGTTTTTGAATCCAAATACAACTAAATGCGGCTAAAACTCCAAAACCGCCCATTACAAACCAATTCCATTGGTAGCCAAAATGGCCAATAATTTCCATTCCTAATTTAGAACTTACAATATGAGCCGTACTGAAACTCATAGTATAGATTGCCATATAACGTCCTTCATGACCTGCTGGCGCTCTGCTTAAAGCAAATGCATTCGAAAATGGAAACGAAAATACTTCTCCTATGGATACAAAAACCATACTTATTACAAGAATTCCCGCCCAAATATTAACTAGTAATAAATAAAAACTAATTGACATTAATAAAGTTCCCCATAGAATTATTTTTAATTTTTGAACTTTTTTTCTTTCAAAATAGCTCACAATTGGCATTTCTAAAGCAAAAATTAAAAGTCCATTAAGGGTCATTAACAAGCCAGTTTCAAATTCAGTTAAACTAAATCTTTCGTGGTGGTACAAAGGCAAAGTGGTAAATAATTGAAAGAAAATCATGGCGGTAACAAAACTCACGAATAGGAATACCCAGAAGATTTTATCTTTAAAAACTGAAATCCGTTTCGATTCATCAATTTTTGAAGTTTCGTTTATTGGTTTTTTCTTCTCTTTTACTAGTAATGCAAACAATCCAATTGCCAATATACAGGTTAATCCATCTACCCAAAATAACCCTCGGTAACCTATTGACATAATAATTAACCCACCTAATGCAGGACCTGCTGCAAAACCAAGATTTACAGCGATTCGAACTAGGGTGAGAGCCCGAGTTCTATTTTCGGGTTTTGAATAAGCCCCAAGAGATACAAACATGGCAGGTCGGAACATGTCTGCAATAACCATAATGCTAAACATTCCTATGCATAATCCAACGAAAGAGGTAACATATTGAAGTATCAAAAAACCAATTCCACTTGTAAACAAACTGAATATCATTATTTTATAAAAACCAATTTTATCAGATAATTTTCCACCTAGCCAAGAACCTAGCATGGAACCTAAACCAAATGAAACCATTATCCAACCTACTTGACTATAAGTAAAATGTAAATTTTCTTTGAGATATTTTGATAAAAAAGGAAGAACCATGGTACCTGCTCGATTGATGAAGGTAATTATCGCTAGAATCCAGATTTCTCTTGTAAACCCTTTGAAATTGTTTATATAGCGGTAAAAAGCAGTTTTTAACATGAAATATATTTGAGCTTACAAAGTTAATAAACTTTGTGGGTTTATAACTTTTAATCTATTTTTGCAACATGATTTTTTTTAATTTACATACCCATCAATTTACAAATCAAAAAGGTATTTTAGAATTAGTTAATCAATATCCGCAGGAATTGGATAGTTCTATACCCAATTATTCCATTGGAATTCATCCATGGTATATTGTTCAAGAAAGAATAGCGATTGATTTAAAAATTATTGAAAGTAAATTGAAAGATGCTAGTTGTTTAGCCATAGGCGAATGCGGATTAGATAAAAAAGTCCAAACTCCTTTGGATCTGCAGCAAGAGGTATTCGAGCGACAATTGGTTCTAGCAGAAAAATATAAAAAACCAGTTATAATACATTGTGTTGCAGCATTTCAAGAATTAATTGCCATCAAAAAGAAATTAAAATTATCTGTTCCAATGATTGTTCATGGGTTTTCGAAGAATATTGAAGTTGCAAATCAATTGGTTAAAAATGGATTTTATCTTTCATTTGGAAAGTCATTATTTCAAATTAATGATATGGATTTGGTTTTTAATTCCGTTCCAAATGATCGGATTTTTTTAGAAACGGATACGATTGAGAAAGATATAAAAGCAGTTTATGAAATTGCATCAAAATATAGAAACCTAGAAGTAGAAGAAATGAGAGTAATAATTAGTCATAATTTCAATACTGTTTTCAATAGAATTAATAAGTAATAAAATGGCAGAATGGACTGAAAGAGCAGTTTTGTTGTTCAAAACAGAAGGATTGAATAAGTTGCAAAAGGCAAAAGTTTTAGTGGTAGGATTAGGAGGAGTAGGTTCATTTGCAGCTGAGTTTTTAGCAAGAGCTGGTGTTGGAACTATAACTATAGTTGATGGAGATGTAGTTGATATTACTAATATTAACAGACAATTACCAGCGTTACATTCAACAGTGGGACTACCTAAAGTAACTGTTGTTGGTGATCGATTAATGGACATCAATCCGGAATTAAAACTTATACGTATTCAAGAATTTCTTTCTCCCGAACGGGCATTTGAAATTGTAAGTAATCAATACGATTATGTTTTAGATTGTATTGATAGTGTGACTCCAAAACTGAATTTAATTATTGCTTGTAAAAGAAAGAAAGTAAAAATTATTTCTAGCATGGGTGCTGGAGGAAAAATGGATGCATCAAAAGTTAAAGTGGCAGATATTAGCAAAACCGTGAATTGTTTTTTGGCTAAAGCCATAAAGAAACGCTTAAAAGCGGTGAAAATTGATAAAGGAATCAAGGTGGTATTTTCGTCAGAAATTCAGGATCAAAGTAGTTTAAAAACTACCGACGGAAGTAATTATAAAAAATCTTTTTATGGAACAAACAGCTATATGCCCGGTTTGTTTGGCTTATATGCCGCGGAAACGGTAATTAGAAACTTATTAAAACATGAATAAGAATGATACAAACTGTAATTTTTGATATGGATGGCGTAATTGTAGATACTGAACCGGTTCATAGATATGCCTATTTTCAACACTTTTCGGAGTTAAATATTGACGTTACAGAAGAATTATTTACTTCGTTTACTGGAAATTCTACTCGAAATGTATTCCAACAAGTAAATTCAATTTTCAATTTGAATGCTGATGTTGAAGAGTTAATTATAAGAAAAAGAACTATCTTCAATGATGCTTTTGATCATAAAGAAGATCTTGAATTATTGGAAGGGGTTGAAAATCTTATCAGAAATTTACATGAAAATGAATTTGAATTGATATTGGCTTCTTCTGCTTCCAAAGTCAATATAGATCGTGTATTTCGTCGTTTTGGGTTACATACTTATTTCAAACATATTGTTAGTGGTGAAGATTTTCCAAAATCAAAACCCCATCCTGCAATATT
>CANHHG010000103.1 GCA_947460615.1 Bacteroidota bacterium | reverse complement strand
TACAAATGGATTGATTAGATTTGTAATCTAATTTATTGCATTATGAAATACCATCAAATTAACAGTAATTTATTTGTAAAAAATCGTTCGAAATTTACGGCTCAGATGAAGCCTAAAAGTGTGGCGGTTTTTAATTCTAATGATATCTATCCTGTTTCTGCTGATAGCACTTTGCCATTTGCACAACATCGGGACATTTTTTATTTGTCGGGAGTAGATCAAGAAGAAAGCATTTTGCTACTATTTCCTGATGCCCCTTATGAACATCAAAGAGAAATATTGTTCCTGAAAGAAACCAACGACCATATTGCAATTTGGGAAGGAGAGAAACTTTCTAAAGACCGAGCATTTGAGGTTTCAGGTATCAAAACTGTTTATTGGTTACAAGATTTCGAGAAAATATTATTCGAAATAATGACGCATGCAGAAACGATGTACATCAACACCAATGAGCATTATCGTGCAACTGTAGAAACAGAAACTCGCGAGGCCCGTTTTGTAAAATGGTGGAAAAGCAATTATCCGGCACATGCTGTGGCAAAAAGCAATCCGATTTTACAACGCATTCGATCTGTAAAGGAAAAAGAAGAAATTGAATTAATTCAAAATGCATGTAATATCACCGAAAAAGGTTTTCGTAGAGTATTGTCATTTGTAAAACCAAATGTTACTGAATACGAGATTGAAGCCGAATTTATTCACGAATTTGTTCGAAATAGATCAAAAGGTTTTGCCTATACTCCAATAATTGCTTCAGGAAATAATGCCAACGTTTTGCATTATATCGAAAACAATCAAGTATGTAAAGCGGGAGATTTAATTTTATTAGATGTTGCCGCAGAATATGCCAATTATTCAAGTGACATGACTAGAATGATTCCGGTTTCTGGTCGTTTTTCTGAAAGACAAAAAGCAGTTTATAACGCTGTTTTGAGAGTGAAAAATGAAGCGACAAAAATGCTAACTCCTGGTACACTTTGGAAACAATATCATGTAGAAGTGGGTAAAATAATGACTTCTGAATTATTGAACTTGGGCTTAATTGACCATGCGGATATACAAAATGAAAATCCAGAATGGCCCGCTTATAAAAAATATTTCATGCATGGAACTTCCCACCACTTGGGACTAGACACTCATGATTATGGGATTTTAACAGAGCCTATGAAAGCTAATATGGTTTTTACTGTGGAACCAGGAATTTACATTCCTGAAGAAGGCTTCGGAATTCGATTAGAAGATAATGTTGTTATCCAAGACAATGGAAATCCTTTTAATTTAATGCAAAATATTCCTATTGAAGTAGATGAAATTGAAACGATTATGAATTCATAATTTGGAAAAAGACACAAGTTTCAAAACGGTTTTCAGAAATGTAAACCGTTTTTTATTTCATAAATAATTTAAACTTATTTTTGCGTGACGTTAATAAAAATGGAACAAATTATATACAAAAATACTGCTATTTCTTATTCCGATATCGGAAAAGGAAGTACTGTGGTTTTACTTCATGGTTTTTTAGAAAATAAAACGATGTGGAATGATTTGGCTCCTAATTTGTCTAAAAAAAACCGTGTGCTTTCAATTGATTTATTAGGTCATGGTGAAACGGAGTGTCTGGGCTATGTTCACTCGATGGAAGAAAATGCTGAAATTGTCAAAGCGGTTTTATCCCATCTTAAAATTAGGAAGGCGGTAATTATAGGTCACTCTATGGGCGGATATGTGGCTCTGGCATTTGCAGAAATGTTTCCTACTACCATAAAAGGGCTTGTTTTATTAAATTCAACAGCCAAAGAAGATAGCCACGAACGAAAAATAAATAGGGACCGCGCTATTAAAGCGGTAAAACAGAATTACATCAATTTTGTTCGCATGTCAATTGCAAATTTATTTAGTGAAAACAAACGAGACCAATTAAAAAATGAAATTGAAAACGTAAAATTAGAGGCTTTAAAAACTCCATTACAAGGAATAGTTGCCTCTTTAGAAGGCATGAAAATTAGAAAAGACAGGCAATTTATTCTGAAAGAAACTGATTTTTCAAAACTATTGATTTTGGGTAAAAACGATGGAGTATTACTATATAAAGACCATTTTTCTCAAATTATTGATACCAATACCGAATTAATTTCTTTCCCAGAAGGCCATATGAGTCACATTGAAAATAAAGACGAATTGGAGAAAGTTATAGATAATTTTCTTAGAAAAAAATAACTAAAGTCTGATTTAATGGGCTCAAAACATTAAACCTTCTCCTCAAAAGGGATCTTTTCATTAAAAATCTCAACCAATAAAATGGCAATTTGTTCTAAGTATTGCTCTATTGTATCTTTACTTATTAGGGTATTAAGTTCTTTTTCTATTTTGAAAGTGAATGGTAAAAATCCAGATTTCAAATTTTTAAAGGAGATGATACCTGCCTCCATAGGCTGTCCTAATGCCAATTCTTCATACATAAAAGCATAAGCAAGTACCTGAATTATTTTCTCATTCACAATATCTTTAGTAAGGTCGGTCCAAGTGGTTAACGTAACGGTGCCTTTGTCAACCTTACCAGTTTTATAATCAATAATTCTAAGCACTCCATTTCTCAACTCTATTCTATCCACAGAACCGCCAATTTTAATTGGAAAAGGTAAATTAGAGTGCTCAAAAGTTCGTTCATATCTTTGTTCAAGTGCAATTATTTTAATTGTATCTCCTGAAATAACACTCTCTAATTCCACTTTCAAGAAATTATAAATATTTCGTTTTGCTACTTCAAAAGCTAATAAATTTCTTCCTTTTTTTATTTCACCTTCTTTATAAACAATTTTGAATTGTTTCATAACTTCTTCATCAATTTGCTTAATACAGTTTAGTAAGTCATTTTCAGAAATAAATTTACCTAGAAATGGATCGTACAATGATTTCAAGGTTTCATGAATTATAGTCCCTAATGTATTGACCGCAATATTCTCTTCGACTTCTTCAACTTCTTTAATTTTAAGAATCCTCTGAAAATAAAACTGAATTGGATTTCGAATATAGCTTGTTAAAGTAGTTGGGGAAAAACCATTTTCAGCGATTTCTTTTAAACGAATCATTACAGACTCTGATTTTGGAATCACCATTTTCTGATTTACTATTTCTGGAAGAATGGCATTGTAAATGGCTGGTTTTAAATTATGTTGCTCTTGATATTCTACCTGCAACTGAGTTATAAATCGACTTTTTTCACCCGCATCGGCACCTTCACTTTCAGTATTGTAAAGAAGATAAACGTTTTTTGCTCGTTGTAACAAATGATAAAAGTGATAGGTATAAATCGCGTCTTTTTCTTTAAAGGTTGGAAGTTCTAATTCTCTTTTAACATCATACGGAATAAAAGAATTTTGCGATTTTCCCGCAGGTAATTTACCTTCATTTAAAGAGGTGATAATAACCGTGTCAAAGTCTAAAACTCGACTTTCTAAAACACCCATAATTTGCAAACCATTTAAAGGTTCGCCTTCAAAAGATACCTCAGCGAGATCAATTACTTGCTTGTAAATAGCATATAAAGTATCAATCGAGTTAATATGCTTGTAATTAGAGTAATAACTGGTAAGCTTATTTATAACTTTAAAGATAGAAAATACAAACGCTTTGGTAATTTTTTCTTCTTCATTGTCGTTGCTCAAATTGCCTTTAATTGTTTGTAATAATTGGGATAAATCTGCAAGAACTTTTAAAGATCCCTCTTCCCATTTCCCAAATAATAAAAGAAATAAACTACTAGGATTTGGGTTTAATTCAATT
>CANHHG010000102.1 GCA_947460615.1 Bacteroidota bacterium | reverse complement strand
TATAATTTTCTAAATTGAAAGGTGCTTTTGCCATTTCAGCACGTTCTTCAAGTGATAATTCTTCAACATTATCGTAGAAACCAGGAATAGTAATATGGTTGTTTTCATCGTGAAGCGAAGCAATCATTTTAGAAAGCACGTTGATCGGATTGGCAACAGCACCACCGTATAAACCAGAATGTAAGTCACGATTTGGACCTGTAACTTCCACTTCTACATAGCTCAAACCACGTAAACCTGTGGTAATTGATGGTTGCTGGTTGGAGATCATTCCGGTATCAGAAATCAAAATCACATCGCATTTTAGTTTTTCTTGATTGCGTTCTACAAACCAGCTTAAGCTTTTAGAGCCCACTTCTTCTTCGCCTTCAATCATAAATTTCACATTACAAGGTAAAGAATTGGATTGTACCATATATTCTAAAGCCTTAACGTGCATGTACATTTGTCCTTTGTCATCGCAAGCACCTCTAGCAAAAATGGCACCTTCAGGATGAATAGCTGTAGTTTTTATTACGGGTTCAAATGGAGGTGAAGTCCAAAGTTCCATTGGGTCTGGTGGCTGCACATCATAATGTCCGTAAACCAAAACGGTAGGAAGCGATTTATCGATAATTTTTTCCCCATAAACAATAGGATATCCGGGAGTATCACAAATTTCTACCAAGTCGCAACCAGCATTTTCAAGACTCAATTTTACTGCATCTGCAGTGTTGAAAACATCTTGAGAATAAGCGGGATCGGCACTTACTGAAGGGATTTTTAATAATTCAATTAACTCGTTGATAAAGCGAGCCTTATTTTCTTGAACGTAGGTTTTTATTGCATTCATATTAATAGAGTAGTTTTTTAGAATTCCAAAAATACAAAAAAGAGTTTGAAAAAATTTATAATTAATAATTCATAATTTATAATTAATTGTATATTTGCACTCTCAATTTTGCGGATATGGTGAAATTGGTAGACATGCCAGACTTAGGATCTGGTGCCGCAAGGCGTGTAGGTTCGAGTCCTATTATCCGCACTTTAAAACAACCCTAATTCTTTTACAATAAAAGAGTTAGGGTTTTTTAATTCTTGACATTTCCCTAATTTAGTTTTTGTTTATTGTTCAATTTATTTTATAAGGTTTTATTTTAGAGGTACAATCGACACAAAATTCATTTTTGCCAACTCCATTGGCATTCATTAAACAATTTGTTTTAACGCAATGTTGCAATCCAAAATTATGAGCAAGTTCATGTTTTGCAGTTCCAATAATATTTTTTGATGAATAATGATTGTTATTCGTCATCTCTTTGGAGCTAACAACAGATCCGTCACAATGAAGTCTCGCATGGCCACTTATTAAATTATTCACATCTTCATTACATAAGGGTTCATCAGTAACGTACATGTGCATATCTGTTTTATTAACCGAGAGAGACAAAACTTTAGTAGCTAGTAAAATGACAGTGTTTTTTGCATAATAAAAATCATCTGATTTTACTGTTTCAGAAATGATACAATCTAATTTATAAAATTTTTCAATTCCTTCTTTAATGGAAATAAGATCTTCATTATTGAATTCTCCAAAACCATGAATATGCAATGTTCTTCTAACAGATTTTTTTAAAGAATTTTTTTTGGAATTGGATTCCATAGTCTTGGTTGATGTAATTTTTGAATCTTCAGGGATTCCAAAATAATTATTAACATTTTCTTTTTTTGACTTTATTGAGGAAATCCAATCTTTTAAGTCAAGATTATTATAATACTTATCTGCAGCAATAAATATAATCGCTATTAAGAAAATAAAGAGGAGGTCTTTTAAGCCAAAGTTTTTCAAATGATTTTAATTTAATTTATACCATAAATGTTTGGATTTTCTTCTACAAGCCTCCTCGCAAAAAGTCATGCATCTTGGCTTTTTTTCTTGAATGGAAACTCTCGCGCTACATGTTTTACATTTAAATACATTTTGGCCTGAAGTACCAGCATTAAACCACATATGGCCTTCCCATTGATTGCATTTTTGTTTAATCTGATTATTATCTGGGAATAATCTATCTCCAGAAAACTGAACTACTAAGCTACAATATCTACAAACAGAAACCGTACTGACATCATTATTTGTATTTTTTTTAAATGAAATATAACTTGAAAACAGAATGCATAACAGAAGCAAAGTAAATAAGGAAGTAATTTTTTTCATAAATTTTATATTAATATTTAAATTCATTTATTGAATCATTTTTTATGAAATGTTTATTCCCATAAAATAACAGTTCAATCAGTTCAAATATAATTATATTATGTTAATTTCAAAAGTAGAATAAGTTGTATTTTATATATCTAGATTTTATTTTTATAAGTTAAGTTTTTTAAATTATTTAATTTAAACGATTAATAACCAAACTCATACGATAAATAAATCAAATCGCTTTTTTTATTTTTAACATTTTTTTTTATTTTTGTGCAAATAGTTCAACAATAAAATGGGATTTTTAATTGGAATAATAATAATAGCCTTTATAATTGGTCTATTGTCAAGGGACAAAGGAGATAGTTTTTTAGATACCCTAAGTTCGGGATGTGGTACAATTGTATTAATAGTTGTTATAATTATTATTGCGATTATTATTTTCTCACAAAAATAACACTATGAAAAAAATTCTATTTTTATTAATTATAGTTCAACTTGGCTTTTCTCAAATCCCTTCCAATATCCCTTCCAATGGCTTAGTGGGGTATTGGTCATTTAACGGTAACGCAAATGACCATACGGTAAACGCAAACAATGGTGTAGTTAATGGAGCAACTTTAACCACTGACCGATTTGGAAATTCAAATAGTGCTTATAGTTTTGATGGAGTTGATGACTACATTCAAACGCAATCTACATTTAGTTTGGTAACTGGAACTTCATCGAGGACAGTTTCTTTATGGTTAAAGACTGTGGGGCATGTTTCTGGAAGGCAAGCAATGGTTATGTGGGGAACCCAAGTAGGATGTTATGGTAAATTCAACGT
The DNA here is from genome assembly GCA_947460615.1 of Bacteroidota bacterium. Classification (GTDB taxonomy): domain Bacteria; phylum Bacteroidota; class Bacteroidia; order Flavobacteriales; family Flavobacteriaceae; genus Flavobacterium. The sequence continues at coordinate 871 of CANHHG010000102.1, read as the reverse complement.
TAATGTTGCTAGAAGCTTCGGATCATCTATTTCATTAATAACGGGATGCGGAAATTATGATAATCCAGCATCAGTTTTAGATAATAATTGGCATAATATAATATGTGTATTTGATTCTAGTTTAGGATTGAACACCGCTACTGCAAGATATTATTTGGATGGGGTATTGTTAAATAATTCAGGCGGCGGATCAAATTTAACTGCGAATATATTTACTCAACCCAGTCCAATCGATTTTGGAAGAGATGGTAATAGTGGGTATATGATTGGTTTACTAGATGATGTAGCAATTTGGAGCAGAGTTTTAACCCAGCAGGAAATAACATCATTGTCTAGTCAATTATCGATTAGTAGTCCGGAAGCAAACACTAACGATATTACAATTTATCCAAATCCGGCCAGTGGAGAAGTAATAGTTAATTTTTATAATTACTCAGATTTAGAGGAAGGGAATATTAAAATTACAAACACCTTAGGACAACAAGTGGCTATTACTCCATTAACAAAATTAGTGTCAAATTATACTTTATTAACATCAACTTGGGGAGGGTCTGGAATATATTTTGCTCAAATTTTTGATGATCAAGGGGTAGTAATAGCTACTAAAAAAATAATAGTAAGATAATTCAATTAATAAATTATTTAAATAGTAATTTATCATTTCAACCTGCCAATAATTACCTTTTTACCTTAATTTTCACCCACTTCAGATCGAAAAAAATAAAATAATTAAAAAACACGTTTTTTTTATAAGAATAGTGTTGATTTTTATGTTTTAAAAAATTATCTTTGCGCCTTGAAAAACAAACCTAAATATTCCGTTTAGAAAATTTGTTTTTTATAAGTCTAATTAGCTATTTAATAAATACAT
>CANHHG010000101.1 GCA_947460615.1 Bacteroidota bacterium | reverse complement strand
TTTTTGTGACCCGACTGGGGCTCGAACCCAGGACCCCATCATTAAAAGTGATGTGCTCTACCAACTGAGCTATCGAGTCATTGATTGAAGGAATTAAAAAGGGATCTTTTTAGTGACCCGACTGGGGCTCGAACCCAGGACCCCATCATTAAAAGTGATGTGCTCTACCAACTGAGCTATCGAGTCTTTTTCTATTCCTTCAATGCGGGTGCAAATATAAGGCGTTATTATTTATTTTTCAAAGCTATTTTATTTATAAATTTACTTTTTGAATAAAATAATCTTAACGCCTTAGTTTATAAGGGCTTATTGCTATGAAAAAAATCATTTTGTTAGGTTATATGGGTTGTGGGAAGTCAACTATTGCGAAATTACTTGCCATTTCATCCTCTATTTCCGACCTCGATTTAGATGAAATTATAGAAAAACAAGAAAATTCTTCTGTTAAAAAAATATTTTCTGAGAAAGGTGAAATCTATTTTAGAAAATTAGAGCATCATATTTTGTCAGAATTAATTCAAAATCAAGATTCTTTTATTCTAAGTCTTGGTGGCGGAACGCCCTGTTATTCCAACAACCATGAATTCCTAAATAGGGAACATGTAATTTCCATCTATTTAAATGCATCGGTAGACACATTATATGAACGTTTGCTTTTTAATAGTGAACAACGTCCTTTAATAGCGGATAAAAATCCGTTAGAAATGAAGGAATTTATTGCCAAAAACCTTTTCGATCGAAGTTATTACTACAATCAAGCAAAATATAAAATTGCCGTGGATGGGAAATCTTCTGAAGAAATAATTTCAGAAATAGAAGCTATTTTAGCTTAAATAAGCGTAATCTCCTTTTTCTTCAAATACCACTTGAACATGTTCTAGTAAAGAGGTAGAAAGTGAAATTCCTTTAAAATCTGCTTTTACTGGATATTTTTTGTGATTGCGATCAATTAATACTGCCGTTTTTAATTTCTTTAAAGGCACTTCTAAGAAATGCTTTACGCCGTAAATTAAAGTAGTACCAGAGTTCAATACATCGTCTACTAAAACCAACCCTTTGTTTTCGTATTGATCTAACGAAAGCGAAGTCGTAATTGGAGCGTTTACATTTTGTTTGTTAATATAAACCTCACACAAAACCACTTTTAAAGTGGATATTTTTTCTAATTCAGTTGCAATTTTCTTTGCAAACACGAATCCATTGGAAGCAATCCCGCCAATAACAATTTCCTGTTCATCAACAAAAGTCTCATAAATTTGATAAGCAATACGAGTAATTTTGTGCTTAATTTCTTGATTGTTAAGGATGATGTTTTGGCCCATGGAATTTTTTTTCAAAGATAATAAACTATTTTTATTATTTACAAAACTTAGATACTTTCAGATTAGCGAAATTAGTTCTAAATTAGCATTCTATTAAAATTACATTTTAAATGAAATTTGAAGAAGTTCCGGTACTAAGAAATATAATACATGTGCTACAAAGGGTCAAACCAATGTGGCTTCACGGTTTGTCATTCTTCGATTTGATAAAAATGTACTCGATCGGAATTTTCGAAGGCGCACTTTCCTACCATGCTAGTGCTGTTGCTTTTAGTTTTTTTATGGCACTTTTTCCGTTCGCTTTATTCATTTTGAACCTTATCCCCTTTATTCCTATTGAGGGTTTTCAAACTGACTTTTTAGAATTTGTTAAAGACGGTGTGCCACCTAACACCTATGATGCTATTTTTAGTATAATCAATGATATTCTCAATAATAGTCAGTCAGGGTTATTATCAACAGGTTTTTTCTTGTCTATTTTTTTAATGGCCAATGGTTTAAATGCCATTCTTGGGGGGTTTGAATCTTCCCGACATGTTTTAGTAAAAAGAGGGTTTTTACAACAATATTTAATTGCCTTGGCTTTATCATTAGCGCTGTCTGTTTTACTATTAATCACTGTCGCAGCCATCGTTATTTTTGAGGTATTTATTCAAAAAACAATGATTCAAGATGTTTTAAGTGATACTATTCCTATAATTATTTTAAGTCGCTATGCCTTCGTAATTTTGATGATATTGATCACCATTTCAATTTTGTTTAAATTTGGCACTAAGAATAAAAACAAGCAATCGTTAATAACTATTGGTTCTATTTTTACTACAATTTTGGTCATAATAACCTCTTATTTTTTCGGAATTTGGGTAATTAAATTTTCAAAATACAATGAACTTTATGGCTCAATTGGTACATTATTAATCATGATGTTTTATATTTGGATCAATTGTATGATCTTGTTACTTGGATTTGAATTAAATTCTATAATTAGTAAATTAAAAATTGATAAAATTAACCATTAGTTTCTTTTGAAGCTATTCCCGCTATCCGCTAAATCCAATCTAAAAAGCTTGGGATACCGCTGCTATCGGGGCTAAAAACTTTTAATTATGAAAAAACTAGTCTTAATTATTTTAGTATTGTTTTCCATGAACTTATCTGCTCAAAGTCGTGGGGTGATTGGAAAATGGAATACCATTGATGAGGTAACAGGTAAAGCAATGTCTGTAGTTGAAATATTTGAATCCAACAATAAAATTTATGGTAAAGTGGTAGAGATCTTAAATCCCAAAAACCGCAATAATACCTGTAAAGATTGCCCTGGTGACGACCATAATAAACCAATTTTAGGATTAATCATTATAAAAGGATTAGTAAAAGACGGATCAGAATACAATGATGGTAAAATCTTAGATCCTAAATCAGGAAAATTATACAAATGTTATATAGAACTGGAAAGTCCCAACAAACTTAAAGTTCGAGGATATTTAGGTTTCTCACTTATAGGTAGAACACAATACTGGGAACGAGTAAAATAAAATAAATGCAATTTTTCGTTGAAGTAGTTTTACCACTTTCTCTAGCCAAGACTTTTACTTATAGTGTTTCTGAAGCAGAATTCCACTACATAAAAAAAGGAATGCGCCTTGCTGTGCCTTTTGGGAAAAGTAAAATTTATACCGCATTAGTAATAGAATTACATCAAAACGCTCCAACATTATATGATGCTAAAGAAATTCATCAAATCCTTGACGACAAACCTTTAGTAACCGAAACCCAAATTGAACATTGGCAATGGATTGCTTCCTATTATATGTGCGCTATTGGTGATGTGTTTCGTGGGGCAATCCCAAGTGCATTACTATTAGAAAGCGAAACAGTAATTTTTCAAAAACCAGATATTGAAATCGAAGAATCACAACTTTCCGACGAGGAATATTTGATATATCAAGCTTTGCAACATCAGAGTTCGCTTAAAGTCCAAGATATCATTTCCATACTAAATCGAAAGAGTGTATTTCCCATTCTACAAAAACTAATTGATAAGAACATACTGGTTTTGCAAGAGGAAATGCAGGAGACCTATAAGCCCAAATTAGTGCGATACGTTCGATTGAATAAGGAATATTATTCCAATTCTGGATTAGAGCAATTACTACAAACCTTAAAAAGCGCCACCAAACAAAAGGAAGTTATTTTAACCTACTTTCAACTATCGGCAACCGAAAAGAAACCGATAACAGTTAAAAAATTGACTGAAACGGCTCAATCCACTTCGGGAATTATTAAAGCATTAATTGATAAAAATATTTTTGAAGAATATTATCTTCAAGAAGATCGTGTAAATTTTAATGGAAATCCCAATGAAGGCCAATTAATATTGAGTACTCCTCAGGAAAATGCCTTCCACTCTATCAAAGAATCTTTATCAAAAAAAGAAGTTTGTCTGCTTCATGGTGTTACCGCAAGTGGAAAAACCGAGATTTACATTAAGCTTATTGAAGAATACCTTGCAAAGGGAAAACAAGTTCTCTATTTATTGCCAGAAATTGCCCTAACGGCCCAATTGGTAGGAAGATTGCGTACCCATTTCGGAAATAAAGTGGCTGTTTTCCATTCAAAATATAGTAATAATGAAAGAGTGGAGGTTTGGAATCAGGTACTTAATA
>CANHHG010000100.1 GCA_947460615.1 Bacteroidota bacterium | reverse complement strand
TTAATAAAATCGTAAACATATATTATTTTGGTGTTTTGCTTATCTAACAAATCTTCCAACTGATAATCGCTCATCGTTTTCTGCTCGCCAGGAACATCTCCAGCATCAAACATTGGAATTTCATCCTCTTGATTCCAAGTATCATCACAGGTGTAAAACGAAGCTACTTCCATTCCGTCAAATCCAAATGAATTGAAAATCGCATTGTGTAAATCTTCCAAAGTATCTTCGGAAAGGATTGCAATATCTCTAAAAATATCTTCCTCAGCGTCTAGAATCACTCTAAATTTATAAACCATATTCTTAATTTTTGTAAAGCAACAAAGTTAAAATTTAATTTCAGATTTCGATTTCCCATTTCCGTTTTGTTAATAAGATTTTTTTTCAGGAGCTATTCCGGCTATCATTCCAAATCCGCTTTATTTTTACTTGCGCAAAATTAAGCGGGATTTTCCCTTCTATCCGGGCTAGAAATACAATACTATTTCAACAAGAAATCATAGAAATTTTTTATCAAATTTAACCATTACTAAATACTTAAATTTGATTTTTTCTGGCGAAATCATACTATCGATTTATGGAAAAAAGCAACCAATTTTAAAAATGGAATAGGTTAAAAATTACCTTTATTTATAATTTAAGTAATTTATTTTAAAATACTGACAAACAATTTTTTAAATAATCACTATCGATTTATTCTATGGTGGTTTTAGACCTTAAAAAACGTTTTTCTAATGCCAATTATCCCAAAAATAAATAAGGTATAAATGATAAAGAACGGAACGATAAATTCGATCAAATTCATCGGTAACATAATCGCAATTATAAGCAATTGAAAACCCAATCCGTAAATAGATAGCAACGTCATAAACCAATTTGGAAACGTTTTTACTTTGTAAGCTTCAGGATCTAAAAAGTGAATTATCTTATCAAAAGTTCCATAAACCAAGGTATAAATTTTAAACAAAATATCAACCGATTTTTGTGTTTCTCCAGGTAAGGCTCGAGGTGATTTGTATTCAAAAATTTTACTTGTAGTATCTCCACCCACCGATTTATTTCTTAAAATCACATAGTAGTAATTGTATAAAGTCCCTTGCAATTGAATTCCTATAAATGCCAAAATAGTAAACCAAATCGTGGTTTTTGAAACGTAGCAAATGGTCATCAAAATCATGAAATTTAAGACAATATCAAAAACACTATCGAGGTATCTTCCCACATAGGAAGGGGTGTTTTTCAATCGTGCTAATTCCCCATCAGCAGCATCAATCGCCGATTTTAAAACGATGAAAAATGCTGCCCAATAAAAATGATTTTGTAATATACATACTATGGAAATTAGTCCGGAAATACCAAACAAAAACGTTACATGAATTGGCGTAAATCGGGTATTCTTAAGTTGTTGTGCAATTATTTTTCCAATTGGTCTTCCGTAATCTGATAAATCTAAAAACTTATCTTCCTTTAATAATTTAGACATTTGTAATAATGTAATCAACGAAATGCGACAATATAGTCTGGGTATTATTTAGTAATTTTCTTACTGCTTTCTAATAATAAATAGAGTTGTAATCCAAATAAAATTGTAGCAATTACAACATGAACGGTTTGAGATCCAAAAGGAAAATTGAAATAGAACATGGTTATACCCGATAAAATTTCTAAGCAAAGTAACCCAATAATCCAATTTATTCTATTAAAACCTAATTTAAGTTCTCTGTTTCTCCAAAACAAAAATAGGTTGGTAAATAGAACTACAATAGAAAAACTTCGATGCATATAGAAACCTCCTTTAGGATTTTGCAGCCACACTTCCTTTGGTAAACCAGCCTCTACAATGGTATCAACAGATTCTCGAACTTGAGTTCCAAAAATGATTTGAGCAATTGTTAATCCTAATGCAGCTACCAAAACCCATTTGAATTCGGAGCTGAAAGTTTTTCTGTTTTGATTTTCTTGAACAGAATAAATCACAAACAATTGCACTGCAACAATTAGCAATGCTGCAAGCATGTGAGTGGTTATTTTATAAGGATTTAATACCGAATCAACTACCGTTTTTCCAAGCCATGCCTGAAATCCCATTAAGAAACAAATCAGTAAACTTAGAAAAATTAATTTTTTATTTTCTTTCCAATATCCAAAGGAGAAAAACAACGCAATAACACAAGCGAGTCCGGCTAAAGCTCCAATTAAACGGTTTATATATTCAACCCAAGTGTGCAAAGGATTGAAAATAGCATAATCGTGTTTGGTGTATTTTTCCCAATGTGTATTTTCAAATTGTTTTGAAGCTACAAAATGATCTTTGGCGACCAAAAGTATTTCATCTTTTATAATAACTTGTCCTTTAGAATATTCTTTTCCGGGAGTGTACAATAATTCTTTTTCTTCTGTTGGTGGAATGTAGTATCCAAAGCACTTTGGCCAATCTGGGCATCCCATTCCAGATCCCGTCATTCTTACTAATGCGCCAGCAACAATAACTAAATAGACTAATATCAGGGCTGTTTTAGTCCAAGTAAGAAAATATTTTCTCATAATTTATCCAGTTTTTTTAATCCCAATTTTGCTGCTTTTTGCAACATAAATTCATAGGCTTCATTGTATTCATTTGCAATTTCGCCCTCCAAAATAGCTTCTTTTATGGCTTCTTTTAAAATGCCTATTTCCCGTGAAGGCTTTAAATTGAATAAATTCATAATTTCTTCACCGGTAATTGGAGGTTGAAAATTTCTTACTTGGTCCCGCTCTTCAACTTCGATTATTTTCTTGCGAACAATTTCAAAATTGTTATGGTATTTCTTGAATTTCTTAGGGTTTTTCGTGGTGATATCAGCTTCACATAAAGTCATCAAATCATCAACGTCTTCACCGGCATCAAATATTAATCTTCTAACGGCAGAGTCGGTTACTACCTCTTCAGAAAGTACAATTGGTCGAGAACTCATCATCACCATTTTTTGTACAAATTTCATTTTATGATTTAGCGGCATATGAAGACGTTCAAAGATTTTCTTTGCCATTTTACCTCCTAAAAACTCATGTCCATGAAAAGTCCATCCTTGTTTTTTATTGAATTTTTTTGTGGGTGCCTTGCCAATATCATGTAATAACGCCGACCAACGCAGCCAAACGTCATCAGTATTTGGACAAATATTATCTACCACTTCTAAAGTGTGATAAAAGTTGTTTTTATGTGATTGCCCTTCTATTTCTTCTACTTGATTTAATGCAGTTAATTCAGGTAATATAATATCTAAAAGCCCTGTTTTATATAGCAATAGAAATCCAATAGATGGTTGGTCTGTAGAAAGAATTTTGTTTAATTCGTCAACAATTCTTTCACCGGTGATAATATTTATTCTATCCTTATTTTTAGCAATGGATTGCAAAGAAATTTCTTCGATTTCAAATTTTAACTGATTTGCAAATCGTATCCCTCTTAGCATTCGTAAGGGATCATCAGAAAAGGTAATGTCTGGGTCAAGTGGAGTTTTGATAATTTTATTTTTCAAATCTACCAATCCGTTAAAGGGATCTAATAAATCTCCAAAATTCTTTTTATTTAATGAAATTGCAAGTGCATTGATGGTAAAATCACGTCGGTTTTGATCGTCTTCTAAGGTGCCGTTTTCAACAACTGGATTTCTACTTTCAAAATGATAGGATTCTTTACGAGCACCCACAAATTCAATTTCAGTATCCTCAAAGCGAAGCATAGCCGTTCCATAGGTTTTAAAAACTTGAACTTTTGGTTTTTTAGGAAGCATTTCAGATACTTTTAACGCCAATTCTATTCCGCTTCCTATGGCGACAATATCAATGTCTTTTTTAAATTCTCTTCCTAATAAATAATCTCGCACAAAGCCGCCAATAACATAGCTGTCAACATTAAGTTCTGAACTTGCTTGTTGAATTATTTTAAAGACAGGGCTCTGTAATGCTTTTATAATATTCATTTTTTCACCTCTTAATTAAGGGTTTTTGCCACGAATAATCGAATTTTTATATAATTATTCGTTTATATTCTAGTGAGTCATTGTTAAAATTTACAATAACTGCTAATTTATTTTCTGAGACTTT
>CANHHG010000099.1 GCA_947460615.1 Bacteroidota bacterium | reverse complement strand
TCAGCGTTGCAAACTAAATGTCTTGGTTTTCCTGATTTTTTATCAATGAAACTCCATTTCATTCCAGCTGGAAATCCTGCTCCACCACGACCACGAAGTCCCGAAGTTTTCACTTCTTCAACTACTTCGTCAGGAGTCATTTTTTTTATCGCTTTTTCCACAGAAGCATAACCACCATTTTGACGGTAAACTTCATAAGTGCGAATTCCCGGAACATTAATTTTGTCTAATAATATTTTTTGTGACATATTATTTATCGTGTAACGTAATTTTATCTTCTTTACAATCAACAATCAATTGATCGATTTTTTCTTTGGTAAGATGTTCTTTATAGAAATCTCCTAATTGCATCATTGGGGCATAACCACAAGCGCCTAAGCATTCTACACCACGAACCTCAAAAAGTCCGTCTGCAGTTGGTTCACCCACTTTTACACCCAATTTATTGCAAGTGTAATCCATCAAATCTTCCACACCATTCAAACAACAAGGTGAAGTTTGGCAAAATTCAAACATGTATTTTCCAATTGGTCTTTGGTTGTACATTGTATAAAAAGAAACCACTTCATAAACTTCAACAGGTTTAATATGAAGAATTTCGGCTACTTTATCCATCAATTCTATACTCAACCAATTGTCATGAGCATCTTGAACTTCATGTAAAACTGGCAATAAAGCCGATTTTCTCTTATCTTCAGGATAATGACTGATCAACTCATTGATGCGAGTCATCAAAGCATCAGTGATATTAATTTCTTGTTTGTAATGTGTATGTTCCATTATTTATTTTAAATTTTAGATTTTAGATTTTAGATTTTCGAAACTTCTTATTTCCACAATTCGTTTTTCTATCTATAATCGGCAATCTTCATTCACTAATCTATTCTGTTTTCTTTCTGTATTTTATTCTAAATTCAGAAATCTTAAATCTTAAATTTATGCGTCTAATTCTCCTGCAATTACATTCAAACTTGATAATATAACTATCGCATCTGATAATAATGCTCCTTTAATCATTTCAGGATAGGCTTGATAATAAATAAAACAAGGTCTCCTGAAATGCAATCTATAAGGTGTTCTACTTCCGTCGGTAACTAAATAAAATCCTAATTCTCCATTTCCACCTTCAACGGCATGATACACTTCCGAAACAGGAACAGGAACTTCACCCATCACTATTTTGAAATGGTAAATCAAAGATTCCATATCGTGGTAAACGTCTTCTTTTGGAGGCAGATAGTATGCAGGAACGTCTGCGTGGAATTCATTTCCAGCTGGCATTTTATCTAAAGCTTGACGAATAATACTCAAACTTTCCCATACTTCGGCATTACGAACGCAAAAACGATCATAAGTATCGCCTGATTTTCCTACAGGAACTTTGAAATCAAAATCTTCATAAGAAGAATAAGGCTGTGCCACACGAACATCATAATCAACACCCGCAGCTCGTAAATTAGGTCCTGTAAATCCGTAAGAAATTGCTTTTTCAGCAGATATTGGCCCTACATTTACGGTTCTATCAATAAAAATTCTATTTCTTTCAAATAGGTTTTCGAACTCTTTCCAAGCCACTGGGAATTCTTCCAAAAATACATCCAATTTGCGGAAAGCTTCTGGGGACCAATCTCTTTCGAAACCACCTATTCTTCCCATATTTGTTGTTAAACGAGCGCCACAAATTTCTTCGTAGATCTCGTATACTTTTTCTCTAAATTGAAACACATACAAGAAACCAGTGTAAGCGCCTGTATCCACTCCAAGGATTGAATTACAAATCAAGTGATCGGTAATTCTTGCCAACTCCATAACGATAACTCTTAAATATTGCGCTCTTTTTGGAACTTCAATATCTAATAATTTTTCAATCGTCATCCACCAAGCCATGTTATTGATTGGTGAGGAACAATAGTTCATTCTATCTGTAAGTGGAGTAATTTGATAAAAAGGGCGGTTTTCAGCAATTTTTTCAAACGCCCTGTGGATGTATCCAATGGTAGGTTCCGCTTCTAAAATACGCTCTCCATCCATCAACAAAATATTTTGGAAAATACCGTGAGTCGCAGGGTGGGTTGGGCCTAAATTCAGAATTGAAAGCTCGCTTCCATCTTCATTTTGACGCTTTTTTACTATTTCAGCATATCGATGCTCTGGTGGTAATAATAGTTCTGACATTTATTTAATGTGAAAAATTATATATTTTGTTTTTTAGCAATTATCTATTGTTCTACCGAAAAATCGGTCGTCCTTGTCTGTTCTTCCTCCGTCCTCCATTGGAAATTCTTTTCTCATTGGAAAAGAAATCATCTCATCCATATTTAAAATTCGTTTCAATTGTGGATGACCAACAAAATTAATTCCGTAAAAATCATAAGCTTCTCTTTCCATCCAATTGGCACAAAGAAAAATACTGGATACGGTTTTAATTTCCGGATTGGAACCTGGCAAGTAAGCTTTAATTTTGATTCTAACATTGTCAATCCAATTATGAAGGTGGTAAACTACTGTAAACTGATGGCTATCCTCATTATCAGGATAGTGTATTCCGCATAAATCGGTAAGAAAGTTAAAACGCAAGGTTTCATCATTTTTTAAAAAAAGTAAAACTGCAGTGATTTTATCGGAAGCAACTTCAAGGGAGAAAATAGATTTTTCCTGAGTGAAATTAAACACACTTTCTCCAAATGCTGCTGTTAATTTTTCTTGAATTTCAGAGGTTTCTAAAGCCATTATTTTATGTTATAAGAAGCTAATAATTCTTGGTATTCAGGAGAACTTCTTCTTCGTACCGACTCGGATTTAACCAATTCTTGTAATTTCATTACCCCGTCAACAATTTGCTCTGGTCTTGGAGGACATCCAGGAACGTAAACATCAACAGGGATTACTTTGTCAATCCCTTGGAGAACAGAATAAGTATCAAAAATCCCGCCTGATGAAGCACAAGCACCAACGGCAATTACCCAACGAGGTTCTGACATTTGCTCGTATACTTGACGTAAAATTGGGGCCATTTTTTTAGAGATAGTTCCCATTACCATTAGCATATCTGCTTGTCGAGGAGAGAAACTCACTCTTTCAGACCCGAAGCGTGCTAAGTCATAATGAGAGGCCATGGTGGCCATAAATTCAATACCACAACAAGAAGTGGCAAAGGGTAGAGGCCAAAGTGAATTGGCTCTTGCAAGACCTACGACATCATTTAGTTTTGTAGCGAAAAATCCTTCTCCTACAACTCCTTCTGGAGCATCAACCATTTTTGTTTTAGATTCAGTCATTATTATTTAAGATTTTAGAATTTAGATTTCAGCCTATTTCAAACTGAAATCAAAATCATTTTTTAAATCAATATTGTATTTTTAAGAAATTTGAAATTCTAAAAAAGAAAATCCAAAAATCTTAAATTATTTATTCCCACTCTAACGCTTTCTTTTTGATGATATAGAAAAAACCAACCAAAAGCAAAGCCATAAATAGCACCATTTTCACCATTCCTTCCATTCCCAATTCTTTAAAATTGATAGCCCAAGGATATAAGAAGATTACTTCAACATCAAAAAGCACGAATAAGATCGCCACTAAGAAATATTTTACTGAAAAAGGGATTCTAGCATTACCCTGAGATTCGATTCCGCACTCAAAATTTTTGTCTTTTGAAGCTGAGGATCTTTTAGGTCCTAATTTGCCAGAAATAATAATGGTTCCTACTACAAATCCAACTGCCAAAAGCATTTGCATTAATATTGGAAAATAACTTGATAAACTTGTTTGCATCCTATGAGTTTTAATCCTGTGAATTCGGATGCAAAGATAACTTTCAATAATTGATTTAGCAACCAAAAAATAAAAATTTATGAAACTATTTTTAAAATTTTTATAGATTATAAATAATTCTAATTTTCAAGGGTTTGTGATCCTATTTAATGAAGTAAAAATAGACTTAAATGGAACATTATATTAGGATTAAATTTTCAAATAAAGGTAAAAAAAAACGTTCCGAAATTAATCGGAACGTTTAAATCATTAGGTAACAAAAATATATATATTTTAGTCTTCAATTACTGCAACTTGCGCAGCAACTTTACCTTTTCTACCTTCTTCTTCTTCGTAGCTTACTCGGTCACCTTCGCGTAATTCTTCCGCTCTGATTCCTGAAGCATGCACGAAAATGTCTTTTCCTGTTTCTTCGTCTGTAATGAATCCGTAACCTTTTGATTCATTGAAAAATTTAACTGTTCCT
>CANHHG010000098.1 GCA_947460615.1 Bacteroidota bacterium | reverse complement strand
GAAACCGCATCGTTAGACAAATATTTACAAGAAATTGGAAAAGTAGATTTGATTACCGCTGACGAAGAGGTAGAATTAGCACAGCGAATTAAAGCGGGAGATCAAGTTGCCCTTGAAAAATTAACAAAAGCCAATTTACGTTTCGTAGTTTCTGTGGCGAAACAATACCAAAATCAAGGTTTAACCCTTCCCGATCTAATTAATGAAGGTAATTTAGGTTTGATTAAAGCGGCCCAACGTTTTGATGAAACTCGTGGATTCAAATTCATCTCTTATGCCGTTTGGTGGATTCGTCAATCTATTTTACAAGCTCTTGCAGAACAATCTCGTATCGTTCGTTTGCCTTTAAATAAAATTGGTTCTATCAATAAAATAAATAAAATGTACGCCTTGTTAGAGCAATCTAACGAAAGACCGCCTACAGCCGAAGAAATTGCGAAGGAATTAGACATGACGGTAAACGATGTAAAAGAATCGATGAAAAATTCTGGTCGTCACTTATCCATGGATGCGCCTTTAGTTGAAGGTGAAGATTCTAACCTTTATGACGTATTGCGTTCAGGGGAATCTCCAAATCCAGATCGTGAATTAATTCAAGAATCATTGCGTACAGAAATTGAGCGTTCTTTGGAAACCTTAACACCAAGAGAAGCAGATGTAGTGCGTTTGTATTTTGGATTGGGAGATCAACACCCAATGACATTAGAGGAAATTGGAGAAACTTTCGATTTAACTCGCGAGCGTGTTCGTCAAATTAAGGAAAAAGCAATTCGCAGATTAAAACATACTTCAAGAAGTAAAATCTTGAAAACTTATTTAGGATAATAAAATCTTAATAATGAAAACTCCGGAATCACTTTCGAAGTTTTTTTAAAATAACTACTTTTGCACAAACAACACTACTAAAATGAAAAATACACTTATTGCCCCATCCGTACTTGCTGCCGATTTCGCCAACCTACAACGCGATATTGAAATGGTTAACTCTAGTGCTGCCGATTGGTTTCACATAGATATTATGGACGGTGTATTTGCGCCTAATATATCCTTTGGAATGCCGGTTTTAGAAGCCATTACCAAACATGCCAAAAAAACAATTGACGTCCATTTGATGATTGTAGATCCTGATCGTTATATTAAAACTTTCAAAGATTTAGGAGCTGATATACTTACCGTTCATTACGAAGCGTGTACTCATTTGCACAGAACTTTACAAGCAATAAAAGCCGAAGGAATGAAAGCAGGTGTCGCTTTAAATCCGCACACCAATATCGATTTATTAGAAGACGTAATCATCGACATAGACATGGTTTGTTTAATGAGTGTAAACCCAGGATTTGGTGGACAATCGTTTATAGAGAATACCTATTCGAAAATTGAGAAATTGAAAGCACTTATAAACAAAAAAGGCGCTTCAACAATTATTGAAATTGACGGTGGAGTTACCAATAAAAATGCCGTTCAATTAGTTCAAGCAGGGGCTGATGTTTTGGTGGCTGGAAATTACGTTTTTAAAGCAGAAAACCCAACACACACCATTGCAGATTTGAAAAAAATAACTTCGATTTAATTTAAAGAATAAAGATATAAAAAAAGTCCAAGAGAAATCTTGGACTTTTTTTTGCAGGTTATTCAATTTCAATGGGCTTTTGAAGATGAATTGATTCTCCTTCACTTTTTGATATCACAATTGTTGCAACTCCATTACCAATAAAATTGGTGATCGCTCTTGCTTCGCTCATAAATTTATCGACACCCAATAAAAATGCTAACCCTTCTAAAGGTATTTTATGGATTGCCGTGAGTGTTGATGCCAAAACTATAAAACCACTTCCTGTAACCCCGGCCGCACCTTTGGATGTGATCATTAATAGTCCAATGATGGTAAAAATTTCACCCCATGAAAGTTGAACATTGTACAATTGTGCTAAAAATATTATCGCCATTGAAAGATAAATGGAAGTACCATCGAGGTTAAAGGAATAACCCGTTGGGACTACAAGTCCTACAACAGATTTACTACAACCTATTTTTTCTAATTTATCCATTAAATTGGGTAAAGCAGCCTCTGACGATGAAGTTCCAAGAACAATAAGTAATTCTTCTTTAATGTATTTTATAAAATGCCAAATGTTTATTTTATAGTATTTTAAAATACCTCCCAATACAAGAAATATGAATATAAACATAGTAACATAAACCGTTAGCATCAATTTTCCAAGAGGAATAAGAGTGTGTAATCCAAATTTTCCTACTGTATAAGCCATTCCACCAAATGCACCTATTGGAGCAAGATACATAACATATTTCAGAGCTTTAAAAACAATCTTGGAACATTTATATAAAAAGGCAACTATTTGCTCTCTTTTTGTATGATAATTCAATAATATTCCAACAATTATTGCAACAATTAAAACTTGAAGTGTAGAATTGCTCATGAAAAAAGAAACCCAATTAAATCCTTCACCTGAACTTTGAGTATATTTACTTGCATCTTGAATATCTAAACCAGTCTTGTCAATTTTTCCAGGTTGTGCGATATATCCAACAATGATTCCTATGGCTAAAGCTATTGTAGAAACAATTTCAAAATATAGCAATGATTTTACACCAATTCGACCGACTTTTTTCAAATCGCCCATTCCTCCAATTCCCAATACAATGGTTAGAAATATTATTGGAACAATAAAAAGTTTTATGATACTAATAAATCCATCGCCAACAACCTTCATTTGAACACCTGTGTCTGGGGTATAATGCCCCACGAAAACACCTATCAAAATTGCGATTAAAACCCAAAAGGTTAGATTGGTAAGTATTGAAAAAACTATTTTTTTAGTTTTGGAATTGAAATTCATAGAGTTAATTATATAGGAATTAAAAAACTACTTGAAAGCTCAATTGCACTGTTGCAGTTTTTATTTTTTCATTGGCATTTAAAGTAGCATTAAATTGTTCATTATTTCTAGTAGAAACGGATGCTTGAATTTTTAAATCATTCCCTTTTAAATATTTTGTTATACCCATTGTAAATGCATCTTGATTGGATAATAAAGAAGAAGCTTTATTAAATTCTTTAGTTAATTTTTCATATTTAAAATCCAGTGAAAGTCCAGATTTAGAAACGTAACCCCCTTGAATATTATAGCCATTTCCTAAAGCCAAATAGTTACTAATTTCTGTCATAAATAAAGGCACAGTAGCCGTAGAATTTATAAAAGTACCTTCCAGAGATAAAGCGGATGAACTTACATATTCACCTAAAAATGAAAATCCTTTATATTTAATTAGAATATCACCATATGATTTTCTATAATCTGGTAATTTTTGCTTGAAATTACTATCGTAAAATACAAAATCACCGTGACCTTCTCCCACTTTATTGCTAGCTCCGTTGTTATAACTAAAAGCCGCTCCTGCAAGAATTTTTATTTTGTCTTCGTGTAATAAATCTGCAATATAACCGTCGTTACCCGGTTTGAAATTACCTAATGGAAGAAAATCGATTCGTCCGCCATATTTTAATCCTCCTTTATCTACATCAATTGAATTGGTTCCAAAGGAATTAACTCCATCGCCAGAAGTAATAGCAAGTTTTGGCTTAACAACGAAAGATTTATTACCCAATTGGGTTTCTAAAAAAACACCAAATTCTCGTCCAGTGTTGCTGAATTCGGAACTAAAAATTCCACGATCTACAAATTGAAGTTTATCTTCATAATATGTCATTTCTCTATTATTAGTGAAGGTTTGCTTTTGCCCAAAACTAATTTTCATTTTTGAAGTTGGGGAGTAAGCCACCCAAGCATCCAAAAGCGGTTTTCCATTACTGAAATTATTTTGCAATAGAAAGGAAACTTTTTCTTTGTACATACTTCCTGAAATAGACAAAAACGTATTCTTAGCATTCATGTAATTATTAGCATCGGAGCCGTCTGTTTTTTCATATTTATACGCTCCTTGAATAAATCCACTAATGCTGAATTTATAGTCGCCATCATTAACATTAAAACCTAATCCGTCACCCAACTGGAATTCTTTTGATTCCGTTTTTATTTCAACTTGAGCCGAACTTGAATATCCTATCAATATAATTATAGCGGTTGCAATTGCTTTTAATTTCATTTTTGTGTTATATTTTTTCATTGGTTAAGTATCTATAAATTGGTAATTCTTGATTTTTTATAACTTTTAGCGTTTCAAATTTGACAAACCCATTTTCGCTTTCCGGCTCCAAAACTTCGGTAGCCATCTTCGCATTTTTTTGATCCAAATAGACAATAAATGTTCCTTTAGGGAAAGACTTTTCTGTTTCAGAAAGGCTTGTTTCGGCTTTTTGAGCATTGTAACCCTCTTCTTCATCTGGATTGACACGAATAGAGGTAACCGTATACGATTCTACTTTTATTTTTTTATCCTCAGAAAGTTCATCCACTTTTAATCCTAGTATAATTAATTTATCAACTAGAATTTTTTGTTCTGGAAGAATTAAATAAGCAGT
>CANHHG010000097.1 GCA_947460615.1 Bacteroidota bacterium | reverse complement strand
TCCACACTGGTGAAATTTCTGAAATTGTTGACAAAGGAGCTACTGTAGAATTTGGTGATGATATCGTTGCTTTCATTCCTACACGTCACCTTGAAAAAGAAGACGGAAAGAAATTGAAAAAAGGAGATTCTGCTGAATTTAAAGTAATTGAATTCAATAAAGAATTTAAAAGAGTAGTTGCTTCTCACACTGCTATCTTCCGTGAAGAAGAAGAGAAAAATGTGAAAGCAGTAACCGAAGCTGTTGCAAATAATGCTAATGCACAAGCATCTACATTAGGAGACAACAACGATATGTTAGCTGAACTAAAAGCTAAAATGGAAAAAAGCGAGAAAAAATAATTCTTGATTTTTATATAAAATCCCCGCAATTGCGGGGATTTTTTTTGGTTATAATTGAAGGTTTTTTTGTTTTATAAAAAACGCTTAATGTTTACTCAAAGACGCATTTTTCAAATCTCTCTTCGTCTTTTGTATGATAAATAATTCATTGTAAACTTCCACTTTTGGTAGTGAAAGTATAGTGAATTGTTCACTACTGAAATTCTCTTTATACTGGTTGTTTCGCTCTTGATCACTTTTCGTATGAATCATGGTATTAAAAAGTAGGTAGCCACCAGGATTTAATAGTGAACAGGTATTTTCAATAAATACGGTTTCAAAAAGAAATTCGGGCATGGTATTGTCTTGAAAGATATCAATGATAATTAAATCAAAGGTTTTATTGGATTTTTGGACGAATTTGCAAGCATCTTCAATAATAATAGTTAAGTTGGGTATTTTATCTAGATTGAAATATTTATTAGCTAAGGTTATAATTTCGGGGTCAATTTCAACTCCTGTTATTTTTCCTTTAAATTCAATTTCATTAACTAATGTTTTGATCACACTACCACCAGCAACCCCCATAACTAGAATAGAATCTAAGGTATTTATGTTACTAAAACCGATTGATAGTAATCCACGTCTTAATATTCGTTGCAAACTTCCATAAGAATAATTGGTATTCTTGGAGTCCATAACGAGTTGGCCATTGTTCCAAGATATTTCAATGAAGCTACTTACAGTAGAATTCTGTTTAAAAATAGTAACTGGAAATAGGAAACTAAGTATTTTATTAAGCAAAGGTTTATTTTTTATCAAAAATAAGAGATTAATATTACTTTTACATAAATTTTTAAAAGAATGAAAAAGCTTATTTACAAATTTATTTTTTTCCGGTTAATGGGTTGGAAGATTGTAGGAGAAATTGATAAGAAATTAGAAAAATGTATTTTCATTGTGATCCCTCATACCAGTTGGGTTGACTTTTTTATTGGACTATTTACTAGAGGGATAATTGGAGTTGAATTGAATTGGCTTGGCAAAAAAGAACTTTTTGGTTTTCCCTTAGGTTGGTATTTTAGATATATGGGAGGAGCTCCTTTGGATAGAAAAGGCGGACTAAATATGGTTGATTCTATAGCTCAGGTTTTTGATAGTAGAAAAATATTTCGTTTAGGACTTTCTCCGGAGGGTACCAGAAAAAAGGTAACTGAATTAAAAACGGGTTTCTATTACATTGCTGAAAAGGCCAATGTTCCCATAATTCCAGTTGCTTTTAACTACGGTAAAAAAGAAGTTAATTTTGGAAAACCTTTTTATACTTCGGGGGATATTGATATCGATTTAAAAAATTTATTACCCCATTTTAAAGGTGTTGTTGGAAAAATACCGGAAAATAGCTATGTCGTTTAATAGAATTGGGTTGCTTACTTTTGTTTATAAAATAGAAATATGAATTACGAGAATTTATTCATTCAGAATTTAGAAACTAATTTGAAAGGGCGTTATATCACTTTGAATGATATTGAGCCATTATTATTGAAATTTAATTCTTATAATCAAGTTCAAATTATTGGAGAATCTGTACTTGGAAAACCGATTTATAAATATGAAATAGGTAATGGTAAAACAAAAGTGCTATTATGGTCTCAAATGCATGGAAATGAGAGTACTACTACGAAAGCATTATTTGATTTTTTAAACTTGTTAAATGGAAATTCTGAATTAGCTAAGGAATTGTTAAGTGAATTTACTTTTTGTTGCTTGCCAATGTTAAATCCTGATGGTGCATTAATTTACACTCGGGAAAATGCAAATAAAGTTGATTTAAATAGAGATGCACAGAATTTGACACAACCTGAAAGTAGGTTATTAAGAAGCGCTTTTGAGATTTTCAAACCCGATTATTGCTATAATTTACACGATCAACGTACTATTTACGGTGTGGAGGCCGAGAATGTCAAACCTGCAACAGTATCTTTTTTAGCACCTGCTTATAATGAAAATAGAGATATTAATGAAGTGAGAACTAAGGCGATTCAAGTCATCGTTGCAATGAATAAAATTCTTCAGGGATTTATCCCCAATCAAGTCGGTCGTTTTGATGATTCATTCAATATCAATTGCGTAGGAGATACTTTCCAGTTTTTAAACGTGCCCACTATTTTAATTGAGGCAGGTCATTATCAAGGGGATTATGATCGTGAAATGACTAGAAAATTTGTATTTATTGCACTTGTCGAAGGTTTGAAAAAAATCTACGAAAACGATATAGTTATCAATAAAATTGAAGATTACATGAATATTCCTCATAATAAAATCTGTTTTTATGATTTTATTTATAAAAATATCAAAATTAATTATGATAATAATAAAATAATCACCAATTTTGCACTTCAGTTTAAAGAAGAAATAATTGATAATCAATTAGTTTTCAACGTTTATACTGCTGAAGTAGGGGATTTAAAGGGTTTTTCGGGTCATTTTGAGTTAGATGTTGAAGAAGCTTTGTACGAAGATTTAGAAATAAATATTCCGAAAATTGATCAAAAAGCAGAATTTTCTTTAGGAAAAAGTATAAAATTTGTTAACGGATTGATTAAAAATTAGATTTTTTTTGAGTTTAACAAATATATTTAAATTACCATAAAAAAAAACAAACTTATGAGCAAGTTCCGTTTAGATGAAGTAGATCATCAAATTTTAGACATGTTGATTGATAATACGAGAGTTCCTTTTACAGATATCGCAAAGAAATTATTAATTTCTGCTGGTACTGTTCACGTTAGAGTAAAAAAAATGGAGGATGCAGGCATAATAATGGGTTCTTCATTGACTTTAGATTATGAAAAATTAGGATATTCTTTTATTGCTTATGTAGGTGTATTTCTTAATAATACCTCACAAACCAAATTTGTTCTAGAACGTATCAATGAAATTCCATTTGTAACTGTTGCGCATATTACGACAGGTAAATTCAATATTTTCTGTAAAATTCGAGCAAAAGATACCAAACATGCAAAAGATGTAATCTTTATGATTGACGATATAGAAGGTGTTTACAGAACAGAAACTATGATATCGCTAGACGAAAGTTTAAATGATAAAAAACGTTTAATGCATACGATTTTTAAAAGCTTGTAGTTTTTATATAATCGCTATTTTTATTAAGCCTCAAGTTTAATCTTGGGGCTTTTTTTATATTTTTGACTACGATAAAAAAATCAACTTGAATATAATTATATGAAATCAAATCAATTGCCAGTAAACGAATATGCCGATTATTATAAATCTTATATCCAAGAGCTTGAAGATGTTGAATTAATAGAAGAATTGGAGATTTGCTTACATGAATTTATCAAATTTGTTCAAAATATTCCAATGGATAAATTTGATTATCAATATGTAGAAGGCAAGTGGACAATTAAAGAAATTATCCAACATTTGATAGATTCAGAAAGAGTTTTTAGTTACAGAGCCCTTAGAATTTCAAGAAATGATAAAATACCTCTACCCGGTTATGACGAAAATGATTACGTAACTAATTCAAATGGAAAGGAGAGAAGTTTACAAAGTTTATTAACTGAAATGGCAGTTGTCCGGCAATCTACCTTGTCATTATTCAATAGTTTTACTCCAAAACAATTAACATTAATCGGAATTGCAAACAATTGTGAGATTTCAGTTAGAGCTATTGGGTTTATTATTATTGGCCATCAAAAACACCATCAAAGAGTATTTTTAGATAGATATCTAAACTAATTTATAAATAAAAAGGAACTCTATGAGTTCCTTTTTATTATTCTTCTTCGTCATCTGATTCTTCGTCAGCAATATCATCAGCATCATGATCATCATCTTCAACATCATTTGAACCTTCTGGATCTTTTGTAATGTCAACTTCTTCTTCTTCGTCATCGGATGCAACATCATCGTCTAGATCAATTCCTTTAATAGCATCAAGCGGCACCACAATATCATCGTCATCTTCAAAATTAATTAACCGGTCGGATAATTTTGTGCTAATTTTCACTAAGTAAATAGTGTCCTCAGTTCGAACTTCTACCGCTTCAATAGTTTCGTCTTTGTGGTTTTTAAATCGGATGATATTAGAATCATCATATCCGTCAGGAAATTTCTCGACTAATAAGTTCAAGATTTCATTGGTTAGTTTTGCGTAATCAACAATAACTCTTCTCATAAAATAGTATTATAAATCTAAT
>CANHHG010000096.1 GCA_947460615.1 Bacteroidota bacterium | reverse complement strand
TGTTATAGTCATCTTTAATAATTGATCTTGTATTACTAATGATTGAGTTGTTTTTATTCTCTTTAATATGATAGTTTTTAAACTTTAGTCCAGAATTATTTTGAAAAAATACACCGTTACCCAATGATCCAATCCAAAGGGTTTTATCTCTAGATATATAAATACTTTTTATTTTTTTAGTAGGTAAATCAAAAGCGGAAATAGCTGAAGAGTTAAAAACATTATTTCTAAGGGCTTCTTTATTTATTTTAACAGCTCCGTTAGCACGGGAAGTCACAATTAGATTGCTTTGATGATCTTGAATAATATTAGCTATTCTTGAAAAATTGATTTCAGAATCTTTTTTTGGATAAATTTTAGTTGCTAAATAGTTTCCTTTTACAGCTTTTAAATGAAATAAACCATTTTTTTGAGTACCTATCCAGATATTTGAAAAATTATCTTGAAAAAAAGCAGAGATTGAAATATCAGAAGAGTATCCAATTTGAATTTTAGCTAAAATAATTAATTCATTACTACTGATTTTTGTTAAAATAACTTGGTTTTTATTTGTTAACCAATAATTTCCATTTTTGTCTTTCTCATGAATTTTTAAAGATTCAAGGTTTAAACTATTTGAAATTTTATATCGAATACTCTTCTCGCAAATTGATCTTGTATTTTCCTCCTTAAAAAGTTCTTTTCCTGAATCGATACTCCAAAGTCCATTTTGACTCGTAAACATTATCTTTCCGTCAATGAGTTTTATGGATTGTATATTTTGACCAAAAAGACTATTTTTTGGATTATACTTTTTTAAATTATATAGTTTATGTGTAATAGGGTTATAAACAGTAAGTCCTTGTTCTGTAGCAATCCAAATATTACCGGCAAGATCTTGTACAATTGAATTTATAGTATTGTCTGAAAGATCGTTGAAAGAATTTGAAGCATAAAACGATCTAATATTCATTCCGTCATAACGGTTTAATCCATAGTGGGTTCCAAACCACATATATCCATCTCTATCTTGAAATATTGCTGTTATGCCATTTTGCGACAAACCTTGATTATTATCTATATTTTTAAAATTAATATTGTCTCTCTGTATACCATATGAATATACATAAAAAAATAATGTAACTAATAATGTTATAATTCTTTGCATTAATTATTTATGTTGGTTTTATAATATATTAAAAAATTAACTAAAGTCTTTAAATTAGAGCATTTACTTAATATTTCAAAGATAATTTTTTTTTTGATTTATTGTTAATATTATAACTTTGTTACTCATTTTGTCGTCAAAATTAAGGATCTTAAAAATTTGATTTGGTAGTTCTTCTACGTTGATATTTGTCTTAAATAACTTTATGTAGGAATTTTACATTTCTTATTCTTAAGTATTTATATGTTTGAAATTAAAAGCATTACTATTATTAATCTTTAAACTAAAATCGAAAGGAATATTTTTTTATAATATTGATTTTAGTGAAGAAAATTAGAATTAGCCCTTTCTTGTTATTTAAGGCAGGAAAAACGGTAAATAGTATAGCTCTCATATTTTTCATTAGGTTTAAGCACAATTGTTGAAAATGATATTTGATTTGGAGAATTATAGTCCTGGGTTTCTAGGGCAAACGATTCTCTAAAGTGAAAAGGCTTACCCATTTTTCCAATATCGACTCCTTTAAAGAAATTAGCACTAAAAAAATGTACACCCAAATTATTGGTAAAAACTTCTAATTTACGACCGCTTTTAGGATCGACAACCGTTGCCGCTAATACAATTTTATTACTTTTTTTTTTCTTTAAGACATAACTTTGGTCATAACCTGTAGCAATTTTCATTTGTTCGTTAGTCGTTTCTAAAACGATATCCTTACCAATAGATTTTCCTTTTCTAAAATCAAATGGGGTTCCAACAACTTTAAGCAGTTCCCCTGTTTTAATTTTGTCTGGATTCACGGCGCAAAAATAATTGGATGGAATCGTTAAGATATGGTCTAAAATAGATCCATTCCCCTCCCCTGATAAGTTGAAAAAAGCATGATTAGTCAAATTTACAATAGTTG
Organism: Bacteroidota bacterium; assembly: GCA_947460615.1. GTDB lineage: Bacteria > Bacteroidota > Bacteroidia > Flavobacteriales > Flavobacteriaceae > Flavobacterium. The sequence continues at coordinate 2,517 of CANHHG010000096.1, read as the reverse complement.
TTTTATCAGTTGAAGCCAACAATTTTAAGCTCAATTCGTTATTAGAAGTCAAGTGATACGTTGCTTCTACTTTTAGAGTTCCCGGATATCCCATTTCTCCATCAACAGAACTATAAGACAATACAAGGGTACTATCTGTAACCGTTTTTACATCCCAAACTTGATTGTGAAAACCTTTTAATCCCCCATGTTGGTGATTGGCACCATTATTTATAGGAAGAGAATGTAATTTTCCGTCTAGTTCAAAAGTTCCTTTAGCAATCCTTCCTATCACCCTTCCAACGATAGCGCCATGATATACGCCGGTTGCCTTTAAATAATCGTCAATACTTTTAAAGCCCAAAACTACATCGGCCTTTTGACCGTTATTGTCTGGAGCGCATAAACTAACAATACGGCCACCATAATTAGTAATGGCGGCCGTTATATTTCCATTTTTTAGAAAAAACAAACCCACTTGTTTTCCATCAATTACTTTATTAAAGTTTTCTGGATTAAGTGGGGCTGATTGCACAAAGTTTGAGGTTGTTTGACAACACACTCTTGAACAAAAAAACAGTGCAATTATCAGAATAAAAAAGAATGACCTATTCATTATTATTTCAATTCAATTTTTTCCAAATTATTATAACTGTTCCCACGAATCAATTCGAAATTTTTCATCAATTCTTTCAATTTTTTCGGTTGGGCTTTAGCAAGATTGTTTTTTTGACCAATGTCTTTTTTTAAATTATACAATTGAAAATCTTTGTCATTTCCCATTTCAATATTAACTTCTTCCAGAATTGAATCGCCAGAATAAGGCGGAATCATTATCCAATCTCCTTGACGAAAAGCTGTTTTAGTGTTGGCTTCAATAACCAAATTCGTTCTTCCTTTAGCGCTTTTACCAGTAAAAACATCTAAAAGTTCCTGACTGTCTGTCTTTTTAACATCAATATTGATCAACTTTGCAATGGATTCCAATAAATCGATTTGACACACCAATGCATCTGAAACTAGAGGCTTAATTTGCCCTTTCCAATAGGTAAAAAACGGCACTCTTGTACCAGCTTCCAACAGACTGTATTTTCCGCCCCGTAGAGGACCGTTTGGTTTATGATTACCTAGTTTCTCCACTGCATCATCATAATAGCCATCATTCAATACAGGACCATTATCGCTTGAAAATACAATTAAAGTATTGTCTAAAACTCCTTCTTCTTTTAAGGTTTTTATTATTTCGCCCACGCAAAAATCCGCTTCCAAAATTACATCTCCACGGGGCCCCATGCCTGATTTCCCTACAAATCTAGGGTTAGGAGTACGAGGAACATGGGGCTGATTTAAAGCATAATATAAGAAAAATGGATTTTCTTTGTGGCTTTTTACATACGTTTGAGCTTTAGCTAAAAAATGATCTGCTAAATCGACATCACTCCAGTTGGCACTTACTCCTCCAGACACATAACCAATTCGAGGAATACCGTTTACAATGGAACTATTATGACCATGATGCCATTTCATTGAGAGCAACTCAGGATTTTCTTTTCCTGTGGGTTGACCGGGAAAATTTTTGTCGTAATTTACAGCAATAGGATCCTTGCTATCTAGATTAACTACTTTACCATTATCGATGTAAATTGTAGGGACTCTATCTTGTGTGGCGGCCATAATATAAGAATAATCGAAACCTACATCATTAGGTCCTGCATCTAATTGTTGATTCCAATCAACAATTCCTGTTCCTAAACCTAAATGCCACTTGCCCACAACGGCAGTTTGGTATCCTTTTTCTTTTAACATTTTCGGAATAGTTAGTTGCTCTTTACCAATCAATAAAGGGGCTGAACCGGGAAGTATTTTGGCATCTTTATTTCTCCAAGGATAAACCCCTGTGAGCAGACCATACCGACTTGGAGTACATGTTGCTGAGGTGGCATATCCATTTGTAAATCGAACTCCTCCATTGGCTAAAGCATCAATATTGGGAGTTTTTATTGCGGTTGCCCCATAACAACTTAAATCTCCATACCCTAAATCGTCTAAATAAATGAAAACAATATTAGGTTTTACTGTTTTATTTTTCGTTTGACTGTTGCCTTTTAAACTAACAGAAAAAGCTAAAATACTTAAAACTATATATTTAATTTTCATTGGTTAATGAATTTTTACTTTTGCTTTCTTTGCTTTTTTTACTAAAGGAAAAATTTCTGACTCTACTCTGGCAGTTTGAGCTAATTTTATAAACTCTGCTTTAAGCTCTGGCATTGTTTCAGCTAAATTATTTTTCTCAAAAGGATCTTGGGTTAGATTGTAAATTTCAATATTTTGTTTTTGGGTTGCCTTATCGTAAACAAAATTTGCCTTCATATCCCCTTTTCTAATGGCTTGACTTTGACTACGTTCCCAATAGAGATAATCATGTTTTTTTTGCTTGTCAGTTTTTCCTAATAATGTAGGTAAATATGAAATTCCATCAATGTTTTCTGGTGTTTTTACCTTTACAATTTCAGCACAAGTAGGCAAGAAATCCCA
>CANHHG010000095.1 GCA_947460615.1 Bacteroidota bacterium | reverse complement strand
TAGAATACAATTCACAATATTCTTTGAAGGTTTCTACTTTATCTGGGGAACCCAAATGAATGTCTGTAATTCCAAGATTCTTCAAACGGATGCGAACTCCTTCATTACTGCCCCCGGAAATAATACAAACATTGTAACCACTTTCAATTGCCGCTTTCATGGCGTAACCGTCGCGAATATTCATTTTACGAAGCATCTCACCTGTAGGAGATATATTTACCGAACCATCAGTAAGTACGCCATCTACATCGAAAACGAATGTGGTAATATCATTCATTATTTCTTTATAACTTTTAGCCATTATTTTGAATAGATTGAGTTAAAATTTTATATATTTTTTTTTGATTTTCATTAGTTAAAAACGCCAAATGGGAATTAATAGTATCTACATCATTCCTAATTGCAGGCCCGGTTTGCGCTTCTAATGGAGTCAATCGAGTTATTTTTTCTGCTGTTTCCTTAATTAAAGGGAATAATATTTCAAAAGGGATGTTATTTTCTTTACAAATGTCATTTCCGATTTTATATAGATTGTTGGTAAAATTATTAACAAAAACGGCTGCTACATGCACTGCTTTTCGTTGTTCAGATTTGAGCTCCTGAACCGAATCAGATATTGAATTTGCCACTTCTTTTAATAGTGCTAAATCAGCATCGTTTTCACTTTCAATACAAATGGGAATGTTTTTAAAGTCGGTAGCTACCTTCTTTGAAAAGGTTTGTAAAGGGTAAAAAACGCCTTTTCTATTGGTTGTATTTATGGCTTCTAACGAAACTGCTCCTGAGGTATGGACAACTAATTTATTTTTAAATGGTATTTTTTTTGAAACTTCAGCGATAGCATGATCTGAAACAGCAATTATATACAAGTCAGCTTCATTTAAATCCTTCCAATCAGAACAAATTATACTTGAATTCAATAGGTGGGAGAGGGCGGTTTCTTTTCTTGAAAAGACAGTTGTAATTTCAATTTCAGCACCTTCTTGTATAGAATTCTGAAGTGCTTCAATTAAATGTTGAGCCACATTTCCAGATCCGATTATGCCTATTTTTATCATTTTGCTAAATTATTGATTTTTTTTGAACTACATTGTAATTTCATAATTTAAAAAACATCACTTAAATAATTCTTAAATAAGAGTTCATAACTAAGAATTTAACAAATTTGAATTACTTTTGTAGCGCTTTTCAAATAAAACCACCTGTAAAATGGATAAAAAAATACTTTCTTTTTTGTTTTCTACGCGATTAATGGCCTTTTTGTTTTTGTCATTTGCTATTGCAATGATATGTGGAACTTTTATTGAAAGTAAATACAACACGGATACTGCCAGAATTTGGATATATAATGCTTGGTGGTTTGAAGCAATTATGGGAATTTTTCTAATAAATTTTGCTGGAAACATAAAAAGATACCAACTATTACGAAAAGAAAAATGGGCGACTTTACTTCTTCACATTTCTTTTATTTTTATTATATCAGGGGCATTTATTACCCGCTATATAAGTTATGAAGGCGTAATGCCAATTCGTGAAGGTGCTTCAGAAAATCAATTTTATTCAGATAAAATGTTTTTAACTGTTTTTGTCGATGGTGATTATCAGGGTCAAATGAGAAGACGTGTTTTTGAAAAATCCCTGTTATTATCTCCAGTAGCCAATAATGATTTTAGCATTTCAAATAATTTTGCCGATACTCAATTTGAGATTTCTTATAATAATTATTTGTTGGGTGCTACTAAAACCATTAAACCAGATCCGAAAGGAGAATTGTATCTTAAAATGGTAGAATCCGGAGACGGTACTCGTCACGAGCATTATTTGAAAGAAGGAGAAGTTCAAAACATTCATAACATGCTTTTCTCCTTAAATAAATTTGTAAAAGGAGCTACCAACATTACTATTAATGAAAATTCTTCCACTATTCAAACTCCATTTGAAGGACAATTTATGCGAATGGCCGACCAATATAAAGGAAGAGTAGCCAAAGATTCCGTTCAACCTTTAATGATGCGCTCCTTATATAATGTAGGAGGAACGCAATTTGTATTTCCAGATCCAGCAGCAAAAGGATCGATTTCATACGTTGCTAAAAATGACTACAAAGCGAAAACTCATGAGGATGCATTAGTTTTGAATTTAGAAGCAGAAGGTCAAAATAAAGAAGTTACTTTATTAGGAACCAAAGGTTCGGTAGGGGAGTCGCAAGTGGTTAAAATTGGGAAATTGGAATATACTTTTTTCTTTGGCAGCAAAGCGTTTACCTTGCCTTTTAATATAAAATTGAATGACTTTAAAGCCCTAAAATATCCTGGTACCGAAAAAAGTTATTCTGCTTTTGAAAGTGATGTAACTGTTTTGGATGCAAAATCTAAATTTGATGCTAAAATTTTCATGAATCATATATTAGATCATCAAGGATATCGTTTTTTTCAATCTTCATTTGACCCAGATGAGAAAGGTACTGTTCTATCTGTTAACCACGATTTTTGGGGAACTTTAATTACCTATATTGGTTATTTTATGTTATTTTTCGGGATGATGGCAATTCTATTTACGAAGCATTCTCGTTTTGCAGATCTGAAAAGAAAATTAGAAGTAGTTAAATCAAAGAAATCTAAATTGATTTCAATATTGCTATTGTTATTGAGTTTCAATTCTTATTCTCAGCACCAAAAGGAAAATTTAACCGTAAAGCAAATAGACTCTTTATTATTAAAATTCAAAGTTTCTGAAGCACACGCGGCCAAATTTGGGCGGTTGGTAATTCAAGACGCAGGAGGTAGAATGAAACCTCTGAATACATTCTCTTCAGAGTTATTGCGAAAAGTAAGTCATAAAGATACCTATAACGGAATGAATTCTGACCAAGTATTTTTATCCATGACACAATTCCCAACCGCGTGGTATGAAATTCCGTTGATCTATATTAAATCGGGTAATGATAGTATTAGGAAAATTATAGGTATTGAAAAATCGGCTCAATACGCTCCATTTATTGCTTTCTTTGATAAAACTGGAAATTATAAATTATCACCTTATTTAGATGAAGCTTATAAATCGGCCAATCCCAATAATTTTGAAAAAGATTTCGTCGAAACGGATAAGAAGGTCAATTTATTAAACCAAGCGACTTCAGGTAGTATACTAAGAATTTTCCCTATACCCAAAGAAGAAAATAACAAATGGGTTTCTCATTTAGAGTTAAATCACGCGGGTTTAAAAGGTATGGATTCAATTTTTGCTTCTCAGATTGTCCCTTTATATATCAACTCCTTACAAAACGCTGCTTTAAACAACAACTATAAAGACGTTGATTTTTATTTGAATGGAGTAAAAAAATACCAACGCAAATTTGGGGTACAAGTAATGCCTTCTGAAGATAAAATAACGGCTGAAATCATTTATAATAAATATGATATTTTCAAAAAGTTATTTTATTTATACATGATTGCAGGATTTTTAATGTTACTGTTTACCATCTTACGAATATTTAAAGAAAATAAATTTACCCGTATTTCTGTAAATTTGATGCACGTAATAATTGCAGTTTTATTTGGTTTACATACTCTAGGGTTAGTGGCAAGATGGTATATTTCTGGGCATGCGCCTTGGAGTAATGCGTATGAATCTATTATATATGTAGCTTGGGCAACCATGTTCTTCGGATTGGCATTCGACAGAAAATCTAAATTAACGGTAGCTTCTTCTGCATTTGTAGCCTCCATGATTTTGATGGCTGCCTATATGAATTGGATTGATCCTGATATTGCTAATTTACAGCCTGTATTAAATTCTTATTGGCTAATGATTCACGTGGCAGTTATTGTAGCGAGTTATGGTCCATTTGCTTTAGGGATGATTTTAGGATTTGTTTCTTTATTGCTCATTTTCTTTACAAATGATAAAAATAAAGAGGTGATGGCATTGAACATCAAAGAGATTACTTATATCAATGAAATGGCACTTACAGTAGGTTTAATTATGTTAACCATAGGTAACTTTTTAGGTGGGCAGTGGGCAAATGAAAGTTGGGGGCGTTATTGGGGTTGGGACCCAAAAGAAACTTGGGCCCTGATTAGTATAATGGTATATGCATTTGTAATTCATTCTCGTTTTGTTCCACTTTTTCGAGGAAAGTGGGTTTTCAATTTGATGAGTATGTTTGCTTTCATATCGATATTATTTACTTATTATGGAGTAAATTTCCACTTGGTAGGGTTGCATTCGTATGCAAGTGGCGAAGCAACTTCATTAGATTGGATTTGGCAATCTATATTAGCAATTTCTATAATTGGATTAATTACTTATCCTAAATATAAAAAGTACTATAAGAAAAATTAAATCCGATCTAAAAAGATTGTGAATTTTAAGCGATTTCTCGAACGAACAAATGAAATTAATGTTAAATTTTAATTTTTTTATTATAATTTAATATTTTTTTTAACTAATAATTAAGTATTTTAATTTTAATTTTTATATTTGTTGTTCGTACATTTTTAAATTACAATATTTTGAAAATAATTTTATTTTTATTAGTTACACTTTCTGGTTTTTCACAAACGTTACATCATCAGATGCTTTCCTCACAGGGCACTTCCACTACAGTTGGTGGATTAAAAGTATCTCAGACGATAGGTCAGCTGAGTGTTATTGGTAATTACCGAGGATCTGAGGTTATGGTTGGTCAGGGCTTTCAACAAAGTCGTTTGATGAAATCGGTAAAAGCCCCAGTAATTACAGTGGTTACTACTACTTATCCCAATCCCTTTATCGATCGTATTCACTTTGAGTTTTCGTCTGTTATTGCAGGTCCGATAAAATTCTC
>CANHHG010000094.1 GCA_947460615.1 Bacteroidota bacterium | reverse complement strand
TTCGGGACGCCTGCTACAAAAAAAACAGTAAAATTATGCCAAGATCGGTAAATTCAGTTGCTAAAAGAGCAAGAAGAAAAAAAATAATGAAGCAAGCCAAAGGTTTCTTTGGAAGACGTAAAAACGTTTGGACAGTTGCGAAAAACGCGGTAGAGAAAGCAATGTGCTACGCTTACCGTGATAGAAAAGTGAACAAAAGAAATTTCCGTGCTTTATGGATTCAACGTATTAACGCTGGAGCTAGATTAGAAGGAATGTCTTATTCTCAATTAATTGGAAAATTAAAAGCTAACAATATCGAATTGAACAGAAAAGTTCTTGCAGATTTAGCGATGAATCATCCAGTTGCTTTCAAAGCTGTACTTAATAAAGTAAAATAAACGTTTTATAAACTATATTTAAACTTACTTACTATATAAAAACCATTCTTTCGAATGGTTTTTTTGTTTTCTATTATTAAGTCTTTTGTTTCTTTTTCTTGGCTGCAGGAAAAAGCACATTATTTAATATCAATCTGAATCCTGGTGAATTGGGGTGTAAATCTAAAACAGTTGGCTCATCCCCAACTTTATGTTGATAATCTTCTGGGTCATGACCACCATAAAAAGTAAAAAATCCTTTTCCTTTTTGCCCATGAATGTACCTCGCTTCGCTGTTTATAGCGTTTTCGCCTAATACTAAAACGTTCGATTTAATTTGATCTCTGGTAAAAGCCGTAGTTTGTCCCATAAAACCTTTAACTAATTGAGTGTGATTTTGACACAACATACTTGGAATAACATCCCATTTTGCAGAAAACTCCATCAATGTAAAATAATCTTTCTCCATGGGTAATTGGCGTTTTTCCGTCATATCAATTGATGAAAACTCATAATGTTCTGGTTTTCTATCTAAAATAAAATCTTTAAAAGCGAAGGATTTCGAATAATCTATTCTAGATTGATAATTACCTTCACTAGGATCTCCGTCAAACATTGGTTCGCAAATATCAACTCCTTCAGCAGATAAAGCAATATCAAAACTATCAGTGGCAGAACACATTGCAAACATAAAGCCTCCACCAATTACAAAATCTCTGATTTTTTTGGCTACAGCCAATTTCTCTTCTGAAACTTTACTATAACCCAATTTGGCAGCTAATTTCTCCGCATCATTTTTTTGTTCTATGTACCAAGGGGTGTTTCGATAGGCACCAAAAAACTTACCGTATTGTCCAGTAAAATCTTCATGATGTAAATGCAACCAATCGTAAAGTAACAATCCGTCTGACAAAACCTCTTCGTCATAAATGGGAGTAAATGGAATTTCTGCATAGGTTAATACCATAGTCACCGCGTCGTCCCATGGCTGTTTTCCTTTAGGTGTATAAACCGCAATTTTTGGTGCTTTTTCCAAAATAACATTTTCCATGTTTTGGGAAGGACTTGAAATATCATTCAAAATAGAATTGGTTTCTGAATCAGATAATACTTCAAAGCTAACACCGCGAATTTGACATTCTTTACGAATTTCCTCTGCATCTGGCAATAAAAAAGAACCGCCTCTAAAGTTAAGTAACCAGCTGGCTTTGTATTTTTTATCCAAGCACCAAAAGGTTAGACCATAGGCTTTTAAATGGTTTTGCTGCGAAGTTTCATCCATTGGAAGCAAAATAAAAGATGCCTTCATAGAATAGGAAATAAGTAAAATAAAAAGTAAAACCCAATTCTTAAATTTCATTTGATCAATATGTTTACTCCAAAGATAAAGGAATAGAATAAAAAAACACCTAAATTAAATAGTAAATTTAGGTGTTTCAATGTTATTTACAAGTAAATTATTTCTTACTCCATTCCGCAATATTATCCTCATTCATTTTCACATAATCATTGTTTTTCGCCTCTTTAGCGGAAGCTAACGAAATTTTAGCCGTTTCAATTGCTCCTTTTTTATCCCCTAATTTTGCTTGAATTAAAGATTTTAATTTGGTGTACCAATAAGGAGTCGCTTTATTTAATTCTAAAGCTTTATTTATATAATTAAGTGCCTTTTCGATATCCCCATTTGATTGTAAATAAAACTGAGCGGCTGAAAAATAATCCCCAGCTGAAGGACCAGCCATAATTTTATCAATACTCGCCATTGCCATTTTTTGAGTTGGAACTTCAAATTTTAATGAAACTAATGTCTTTTCCCAGCTAATATTTAAATATCCAAAGTTATTATCTAAATTATTTATATCAATAGTCAAATTCTCAACATTTCTATTTAACATTTGAGGAACAACGGAAGCTCTAAGCGCTACATCCGATTCATTCCATACTTCTGGATTCCCCCAATTGTCAGTTTTTGAATAGAAAATAACTTCCCAACTTTCCACTTTTGGCATAGTAAATAAAGCATATTTACCTTTTTTTAAAGTCTTACCATCAATTACAACATCTTCACTAAAACTAATAGTAGAATTAGAATTGGCTCCGGTTCTCCATACTTTTCCAAAAGGAACTAAATTACCAAATACATTTCTACCTTTTACCCCTGGTCGAGAATACTCAATTTCTACATCCGTTAAACCAACCATTTGATTTAAAAAACATTTTGGACTAGGCTGTGGAGTTACAATTTGCGACTGAAAAGTCAAAGAACTTAATAATAGTGCTACAAGCAAAACAACTTTTTTCATAATTTTTTTTATATTTTATTGTTCAAATTTACGAATTCAATGTTGTAAAATTAGTGAATTAAAATATATTTTAAAAAATTTTTGTTTAACTAATTCTTTTAAAAGATAAACAATTGTATTTTTGCATAAAAATTAATTAATGAAAATATACACGTTTAAAGCTACCCAAAAATTACCAATTTCTCTAGAAGAGGCTTGGAGTTTTCTTTCTGACCCTAAGAATTTAAAATTAATAACTCCAGACTATATGGGTTTTATAACGCTTTCGGGGGATGATAGACCAATGTTCCCCGGTCAAATCATTCAATACATCGTTACTCCTGTTCTAGGAATTCCAACAAAATGGGTAACTGAAATTACGCATGTAATTGATAAAAAATATTTTGTTGACGAACAAAGATTTGGCCCTTATTCGCTTTGGCATCACAAACACTATATTAAAGAAATTCCCGGCGGAGTGGAAATGGAAGATATAATCGATTATAAAATTCCAATGGGAATTCTGGGTCAACTAGTTCATCCTATATTGGTAAAACCAAAATTAAATGAGATATTTGAATACCGAAGAACAAAATTAATTGCTCTTTTTGGCGAATATAAAGAAGTTTAATTATGAATGTATTTTGGTTTAGACGCGATTTAAGAGTTCATGACAATAAAGGTTTATTTGAAGCATTAAATAGCAATTCAGAAGTATTACCAATTTTTATTTTTGATAAAAACATTTTGGACCAGCTTCCAAAAGACGATGCTCGTGTTAGTTTTATTCATGAGAGATTGGATCATATTGATATGGAAATGCAGAAATTTGGAAAGAATTTAGCCGTTTTTCATGGTGATCCAATCACAATAATCGAAAAAATAATTGACGAAAATAATATTAAAGCCATTTATACCAACCACGATTATGAACCATATGCAAAAAATAGAGATCAAAAGATAACTTCTATTTTAGCGTCGAAAAATATAGCATTTCATACTTTCAAAGACCAAGTGATATTCGAAAAAAGCGAAGTTGTTAAAGACGACCAATCCCCTTATGTTGTATTTACCCCTTATTCAAGAAAATGGAAAGATTTATTTCAAAGGACAAAATTAGAACATTTTGAATCAGAAAAGTCACTAAACAATATTGCTTATCACTCTTACCCTTTTTTAAGTTTAAAAGATATCGGTTTTGAGCAATCGAAAATTAAAGTTGCTCCTTATAACAATTCTGACAACTTAATTTCAAATTATGAAGATACGAGGAATTTTCCCGCCATACAAGGTACTTCGATGATTGCAACACACCTCAGATTTGGAAGTGTGAGTATTAGAAAAATAGTAGCCTGTGCAGCATCATTTAAAAGAGAAACCTACCTAAACGAACTTATTTGGAGAGAATTTTTCATGCAAATTTTGTGGCACTTTCCACACACCAATAAGAATAGTTTCCGACCAAAATACGATGCCATTAAATGGAATAATAACGAGGATGAATTTCAAAAATGGTGTGAAGGAAAGACTGGTTATCCCTTTGTAGATGCTGGAATGCGTGAATTAAATGCTACCGGACACATGCATAATAGAGTTAGAATGATAGTTGCTAGTTTCCTCTGCAAACATCTATTAATTGATTGGCGTTGGGGAGAAACCTATTTTGCCACCAAACTATTAGATTATGAACAATCAAGTAATGTTGGAAATTGGCAATGGGCAGCAGGTAGCGGAGTCGATGCAGCTCCCTATTTTAGAATTTTTAATCCTACAGAACAGGTCAAAAAATTTGACAAAGATTTGATCTATATTAAAAAGTGGATTCCTGAATTACAAGATTTTAGCTACCCACAACCTATTGTAGATCATGTGTTTGCACGTGAAAGGTGTCTGCGAGTTTTTAAAGAAGCTGTTGGATAATTTTACAAATTGGCAATTACATTATAATCCAATTCATCAAAATGATTGATAATCAAATCTGCTTTAGACAAATCCTGTAGTTTGGAGTGAATACTATTGTAACCAATACAATAAATACCAGCAGCTTTTGCAGCTAATACTCCATTTGTACTGTCTTCAATAACAATACAATTTTCTTTTGGAACTTTTGATAAAGATGCTGCAAATTCAAATATTGCAGGATGGGGTTTTGATTTTGGAAAATCTTCACCACTAACAATATGTTTGAAATAAGTATGTAACCCAAAACGACGAAATACTCGATCTATAGTGACTTTGGAAGCAGAAGAAGCCAATATCAATTCAAATCCATTTTCATGTAAATTTCTGATAAGATTTTTAACCCCTTCCAATAATTCAAGATCTTCTTTATGATCAAAAGCATCATTGAAGATAGCTCTTTTTCTTAAAATTAACTCTTCAACATCAGCATTCAAATTGAA
>CANHHG010000093.1 GCA_947460615.1 Bacteroidota bacterium | reverse complement strand
TGGTGTGGTTCTTTTTCCTTCTGCATTAGGAATTACAACTGCTTCATTTCCCTCCATTACAGAGACACAAGAGTTGGTTGTTCCTAAATCAATACCAATTATTTTACCCATTTTAATTCTATTTAAATTTAATTTTAATTTCTAAACTCCTTTTGCTAATGTCAATCTTTGTGCCACTAAAGTATTACGTTATAATTGTCAGTTTTCCCAACTTTTCGATAATTTATTTCTGACAATATGACATTTTAAAATGAGTATCCTCTGCCTTTTTGGAATTAAAATGACCCCTTTTGCTTTAATGCTTCTTATTGCAATGAAGATATCACCTCAAGTAAAATTCAATGAGATCGAATTTGAATAATGGGTTAGAGAAGTAATCGGGACTAAAAGAATATCGAGGGTTTAACCCTTATTTTGCTTAATAAGTTTCAGCATCTACCAGAATTTGAATCAATTTCCATTGATAAGTCATCGTAATTTATTCGTGATACGTATGAAGTACTATAAAGAAAACCCTCTGTGTAGCATGGCGCAAGAGAGATTATAACGGAACATCTGATCCGAATTTTTAGAGGCACCTATTAAATAATATTATTTTTTATTGATCTCGGTTAAATATTTTGTTAGCATTAAACCGTAGCGAGATTTTGCTACTTTAGGAGACATCGATTTTTGGATAGTGTCCAAGTACCTATTGTTTGCATTAATTTCAGTTAAAGCGATGTAAGGTGCTACCTCATAGTCTTTATTATTTACAGCAAAATTAATCGCAATAAGGTATTTCCTATTTATTAAAGCATTCGACTTTTCTTCAATTGAAGGAATCAAATTCAATTGTTTGTTTTTTAACGCATTTATTTTTGCAACGGTAAGTTCTAACTGTTGCTCGTTGTATCTAGAAGTAATTTTCTTATAATTTTCATACAATTCATTGTTTTTAGATCCTGTAACAACTGCTTTTGAATAAAAATATTCTAAATCGGTAGCGATATTAATTTTTCCAGGTTCAGCAAAAAACATCAAATTGTTATCTCCAGAATTGGTTTCTCCACGGTCCAAAAACAAGTATAGCATTTCTGGTGATTTCAAATCAATATTGCTCTCAAATTCCGATTTGCCATCAATTTTAATACTGTCAAGGGTGGTATAAGTGCTGTCGCTCATTTTTTTCAAATACAAAGTTCCCTTTTGCAAGCCTTTTACAATACCTGTAATTTGTAAGTTGGTTTCTGGTTTATTTTCACATGACGCTAAAATAAATAGAGAAAGTATAGCCAATAGTAATTTTTTCATAGTTTTTTATTTGTTGGCAAATTAAAGAAATTATTGAATACTACTGATGGTTTTTAGCAATTTATTGAAGGTTAATCAATAGTATTTATGGAATTAAAATTCTATTTCTAAAAAAAAACTCCTGTAATGAGGAGCTTAATTTAATCGAATTTGTTTTTTATGTAATATTTTCCATCTAGATCGTCATCAAAATCATCAATTTTCATTGGTTTTGGTTTTGGTTTTCCAGCGTTAGCTTTCTTTTTCCATAAATCAAATTTGTCAGTTGGAAGTTTCTTTTTCATAATTTCAAGAACTTCTGTTTCGCTTAATCCGAATTCCTTTTTGATAATTTCAAACGGATTTCTTTCTTCTAAAGCCAGGGTGATCAGTTTTTCATTTTGATCCCAAGTCAATTCAATCTTTTTACTCTTTTTCATTCCTAGAAAAATAAATGCGGTGGTTTTTGTTTAGTTAATAAATCATTCGTAATTCAATATTAATAAAAAAAACAATATGTTTTTAAAGAAGCCTAAAAATTTTTTTAAGGTTTTCCAAAGGTGCTCTTTTTTTGGAATGGAATTTTTAACAAACTTGCTATTTTATTGTTTTTTTCTATTTCCATATGGGTGTCTATTCCATAGATAATTTCTTCTCTTTTTAAAGTAGAAAAGGTGCCAAATATACGATCCCAAACAGAAAATATATTTCCATAGTTGCTATCGGTATGCGGTAATTCAAAATGGTGGTGGACTTTGTGCATGTCTGGAGATACGATAATATAACTCATCCATCGGTCCAACGTGACCGGTAACGATATATTGGCATGATTGAATTGGGACAATACTACTGATAGCGATTGGTATAAAAACACCAACCACATTGGCGCACCAACTACTAAAACAGCAATAACGGTAAAAACAAATCGGACAATGCTTTCTCCCGGGTGGTGGCGGTTGGCAGTAGTGGTATCAACCCAAGTATCCGAATGATGAATTAAATGAAAGCGCCATAAAAATTTGACTTTATGTTCTACATAATGCACCAAATATGCACCAATTAAATCCAATAGTAGCAATCCAATTATCATGAAAACCCAGGGATTAATAGTACCTAAATAAGAAAGTAAACCAATATTATTTTGACTTGTCCATTGAGAGGTCCAAAGTAAAATAAAGGCCATCATAAAGTTGACTACAATGGTGGTAAGCGTGAAAAAAATATTTATTCCCGCATGGCTCCACTTATTGTATTTTATTAAAAAAAGAGGGTTTATAGTTTCTATCAACCAGAAAAAAGTAATTCCGCCAGCCAATATCAAGGCGCGGTGCAAAGAAGGTATCGTATCAAAATAACGGATAATCTCGTTCATCTTTTTTTTATAAAAGTAAGAATTTATCTTTTAAAATGAATAATACAACAATAAATTTTGAAGAAAAAAACAGTTGAAATGGGTTTTTAAAGCCCCGTTATTCTCTAGTTTTAGAAGTAAAATGCTTGGTTAAATAAACTAAATTTACTCCTAGAATAAATAAGTTGGTAATAATTATTGGCCACGAAGTTTTCAGCATTATTCCGTAAAAAATAAATAAGATAGCACCAATAGAATTGATTGTTCTTAAGGTGATGATGTTTTTCATCAAAAAGGAAATCATTAATATTAATGACGCCAAATAACCGATCCAATCTGTTGGTGAAAAGTCAAACATAGCTGAGTATTGAATTTAAAATGTGTTTACCGTTTTTCTAATGGCAACTAATTTGGTCATTAAGGCCTCAAAATAATCCAAGTGCAGCATGTTCGCTCCATCACTTTTGGCATTTGCAGGATCAAAATGAGTCTCAATAAATATTCCATCAACCCCTACTGCAATTCCTGCTTTGGCAATGGTTTCGATCATATCTGGACGTCCTCCGGTAACTCCAGCCGTTTGATTTGGCTGTTGTAGCGAATGTGTTACATCTAAAACGGTGGTGGCATATTGTTGCATGGTTGGAATTCCTCGAAAATCTACAATCATATCTTGGTAACCAAACATAGTTCCTCTGTCGGTAACCATTACGTTTTGATTGTGACAATCCAATACTTTTTGAACGGCATGTTTCATGCTCTCCGGACTCATGAATTGTCCTTTCTTCAAATTCACCACTTTTCCAGTTTTGGCTGCAGCCACTACTAAATCGGTTTGACGAACTAAAAACGCTGGGATTTGCAAGACATCAACATATTGAGCTGCTTTGTCTGCATCTTCATTGGTATGAATATCGGTCACGGTTGGAACGCCAAAAGTTTCGGATACTTTTCGTAATATTTGCAATGCTTTTTCATCTCCAATACCTGAAAAACTATCAATTCTAGAGCGATTTGCTTTTTTGAAGGAGCCTTTAAATACGAATGGAATTTCTAATTTATCGGTAATTCCCACTAATTTCTCGGCAATTCTCATCGCCATTTCTTCTCCCTCTATTGCGCAAGGCCCTGCTAGTAAAAAGAAGTTGCCGCTATTGGTATGTTTTATCTGAGGTATTGTGTGTAGGTTCATAGCATTATTTTTAATAGTGCAAATATAGGAATTATGAGTTATGAATTATGTGTTAATTCGGTTTTTTGGTTATTTGGAAATCCGATAAATCCGATAAATCTGTGGCTAAGAAAAATCCCTAATTGTTTTTAGTTAACCTGATAGTATTCATTTGTAGCTAACAACGGGCAACGAACAACAGTTAGCGAATCTAGTTACTTCGCCAATCCAAATCCTACTGGAGCCATTAAATCCCCTCTTTCATAGCAATTTAAGTAAAGAATTAAAGGTTTTTTCAAGCCTACCCATGTAATTTCGTATTGATCGAGGAACCCGCCGCCCATTTCACAATTCTTGGTAGGGAAGGGACAACATATTTCTAATTTTTTAAAGAATACTTTTTCCCCTTTGGGACCAGAAAGAGCTCTTAAAAAACGCTCTTGGTTAATGGTTAAGTCTTTGGTATTCCAATAAAATACATTTATAGGGTAATCGGGGTGGTAACCGTATTTGGGGTCTTTGCTATATTGCTTTATTACAAAGATGTTTTCAGAGGTTAGTTGCGGAATAGGGGCATTGTCATTTACATTTTTCAAGGTCGAACGGGTGCTCACACAAGAGGTGAAGTTGATGATAATTAAAGCAAATAGCACTATAAATTTGATTTTCATATTCATTATTTTATTTAATGTTAAAGATACTATTTTTCGCTTATGCAATAACCGTGCTAAAAAATATAGATGTAGGTTGTGGGTTGTGGGTTGATGACCGATATTCGTTATCCGTTGTTTGAAAAAGAGACACCCCTAACCCCTCTTTTTAGTGGGGAATGAGAAGTGGAATTTAAGAAATATAAAAGGAATAAGGTTGTGTTATATATCAATTAATTTATTATTATTCAACAGCTGCTATTCCCTCTAAAAATAGGGGTTAGGGGCTGTATTATCAATTTTTGAAACATAAAAAAACCACGCAATTCGCGTGGTTTTTTTATAAATTATTATTAAGCCCTTTTTCTCTTTTTAAATAAGAAGAAACTCAATGCAATTCCCAATACCATCATTGGGATAATGTAATCATTTATTGGTGCAACTGCTCCTGGATCTTGACCTGGATCAAAAGGATCTTGAGCGAAAATTAAAGTAGTGCTAAATAACAAAAAGAGTATTACGAGTGTTTTTATAGTAGTCTTCATGATTCTTATTTTTTAATTATTTTAGCGGTATACACCGAGTTATCACTTCCTTTAATTTTCATAATGTA
>CANHHG010000092.1 GCA_947460615.1 Bacteroidota bacterium | reverse complement strand
TTCGAATGCTTTTCCGATTTCATTTACAAATTTTTGTTTACGTTCCGGTTCGCCCGAAAGGAAATCACGCAAGTCAACACTAGGAATGTTTTGCATAGTATCAAATTTTGTTATTAATTGGGGTTTAGCCCTTGTGAATACAAATGTAAAGATTTTTTTCCGTTGTAGATTTTAATTTATTTATCAATCTAAAAAAATATAACAATTTGAGGCATTTCTGTTATTTTTTTATACTTTTGAGTACGTTTAAAAAACTCAAAAAATGAATTTTGATAGAAAGAATTTGTCCGATGAAACTTTATTAGATTTATATAAAAGAATCCTGAAACCAAGATTGATAGAGGAGAAAATGTTGAAACTTATTCGACAAGGAAAAGTTTCTAAATGGTTTTCTGGAATTGGGCAAGAGGCAATATCTGTTGGAATTACTGCAGTTTTAGACAAAGACGAATACATACTTCCAATGCACCGAAACTTAGGTGTTTTTACCGGAAGAGACATTCCTTTATATCGATTATTTTCACAATGGCAAGGAAAAGCAAATGGCTTTACTAAAGGTCGTGATCGAAGTTTTCACTTTGGAACCCAAGATTATCACATTATTGGAATGATATCGCATTTAGGTCCACAATTAGGTGTTGCAGATGGAATTGCTTTGGCCAATAAATTAAAGAAAAACGGAAAGATTACTGCTGTTTTTACTGGGGAAGGTGCAACTTCTGAAGGTGATTTCCATGAAGCGTTAAACATTGCATCTGTTTGGGAATTACCTGTTTTATTCGTCATAGAAAATAATGGTTATGGGCTTTCAACACCCACAAATGAGCAATACCGTTGTGAAAACTTAGCCGATAAAGGAATTGGTTACGGAATGGAAAGTCACATAGTAGATGGCAATAATATTTTAGAAGTTTACAATTTAGTTTCGGAATTAAAAGCTTCAATGGTGGATAATCCAAGACCTATTTTATTAGAATTCAAAACCTTTAGAATGCGAGGTCATGAAGAGGCGAGTGGTACTAAATATGTTCCTCAGGAGTTAATGGATTTATGGGCAATCAAAGATCCAGTTGATAATTACAAGAAATTTTTAACGGATAATGGGATTTTAACTTCCGATTATGATAACGAAATTCATACCGAAATTGCCGCTATCATCGATGAAAGTTTGGTTCTTGCTAATGCAGAACCAGAAATTGAAGCAAGTTATAATGATGAATTAAATGATGTTTACAAACCATATGATTTTGAAGAAGTTATGCATTCAAATAAAACTGAAAATATTCGTTTAATTGATGCTATTTCAACCGGCTTAAAACAGTCGATGGAGCGACATAATAATTTAGTTATTATGGGGCAAGATATTGCAGAATATGGAGGTGCATTCAAAATTACAGATGGTTTTGTAGATTTATTTGGTAAAGATAGAATTATCAATACACCCATTTGTGAAAGTGCAGTAGTTTCTGCTGGAATGGGATTATCAATAAACGGTTATAAAGCCATTGTTGAAATGCAATTTGCCGATTTTGTTTCTACTGGATTTAATCCAATAGTTAATTTATTAGCCAAATCACATTATCGATGGTCTGAAAAAGCCGATGTTGTAGTTCGAATGCCTTGTGGTGGTGGAACTCAAGCAGGGCCTTTTCATTCTCAAACTAATGAGGCTTGGTTTACCAAAACACCAGGTTTAAAGGTGGTTTACCCTGCATTTCCATACGATGCTAAAGGTTTATTAAATGAATCTATAAATGATCCAAATCCGGTGATGTTCTTTGAACACAAACAATTGTATCGAAGTATAAGCCAAGAAGTTCCAAAAGATTATTACACCTTGCCGTTAGGAAAAGCATCGTTAATCCGTGAAGGAAATCAAGTAACGATTATTTCATTTGGAGCAGCGGTTCATTGGGCATTGGAAACATTGGATAAAAATCCTGAAATTGCTGCAGATGTTTTGGATTTAAGAACTTTACAACCATTGGATATAGAAGCAATTTTTAAATCCGTAAAGAAAACAGGAAGAGCAATTATTTACCAAGAAGATTCTTTGTTTGGTGGTGTTGCAAGTGATATTTCTTCAGTGATTATGGAAAACTGTTTTGAATATTTAGATGCTCCTGTAAAACGTGTAGCGAGTTTAGAAACACCAATTCCATTCACAAAAGCTTTAGAAGATCAGTATTTGCCAAAAGGCAGATTTGAAATTGCGTTATTGGAATTAATAAATTATTAATTTGATTTTTAATTAAACCGTAAAGAGCGCAAAGTTTTATTGAGAATATTTTTTTGTCTGCATTCTTGTTTCTAACATCTGTTCTCTCAAAGTCTCTTCTTAATATCTCCCACTTAACAACTCACCACCAATAGCAGATTGGGCTTCGATTCCGAGTTTCTTCATCATTTCATAAGTGGTACAAACTGCGGCAGATGTTACCGGAATTCCAATTTCTTTCTGGATTAAATCAATAGCCTCTAATGACGGCATTTGCACACAGGCAGAAGCTACTAAAACATCAACTCCTTCCAAGTTCAAGCGCTTATAAATTTTTAGTAAATTCAAAGGATCTTGTGCAGCAACTTCTAAATTATCAGGGATTTCCAATGCAATTGAATCGACTACTTCAAAACCTTGATGTTCAATATAATCAACTACCATATCAGTTAACGGTCGCATGTAAGGGGTAATAATAGCTACTTTTTTAGCTCCCAAAACTTTCAATCCATTAATTAGCGCGCCAGCAGAAGTCACAATGGGGGTAGGGAAGTCGTTGGCAATAGTTTCCTGATGCAAATTCACCTCCGACACACAGTGATAACCACGGCCCATGCTCATAATGGCAACCAAACAAGCATAACCCATTACGTCAACGTTAGCATCTGAAAGTTCTTGAGCACATTTTAAACTCATGGCATCCATGGCTTCAAGCTCTTCTTTGGTTACTTTTTTCATTCGCATTCTACTGCTGTGAAACGTAAATCGCTCTGGTAAAATCGTTTCACGGGAACGAAAAATCGCTGGTATTTCGGTTTCCATCGTCACATTGGAAGAAGGAACTATTTGTCCTATTCTGTATTTTTTCATGATTTTTTATTTAACCGCAAATTTTTAATCTTTTAATTTGATAAAGTTTTGCATTAATTGATCAAAATCTGTATTTAATTTAGGTTCATTTTTAAAACTTAAATTAAGTACTAATGGTTGATTATTAACTATTCCAGAAGCCAGTACTTTATATATTAAATTGGTGTTTTTTATTTTATAAATTTTCCCTTTAAATATCGATCCATTAGATAAAAAACTGATTTCTGAGATTTCTTTTGCCTTAGTTTGATCTTCAAATTGTTTTATTATTTGATATTGAACATTTTGATCAAACATCACTTTTGAAAGATATAACCATTGAGCTGAAAAATTATCATTTTCAATTTCGTATTCTGAATTAGCAATATAATTTGCAGGAACTTCAATTTCAATATGAGCATAATTCACTTTTTTAATAATGGTATTTTGTGAATAGGTGTTTAAACAAATAAAAATGAAAGTAATTAATGTTATTTTGAATTTCATAATTATATTTCTTTAACTACATTTCTTATCGTTCCAATTCCTTCAACGATGCATTCTACAACGTCTCCATCATACAACCATTCCTGTGGACTTCTTCCAGCACCAACTCCAGAAGGGGTTCCTGTGGCAATAATATCTCCAGGTTCTAAAGTGAAAACCGTACTCAAATCATTAATCAAATCATTGATATTGAATAATAGAAATTGGGTGTTGGAGTTTTGCTTTTCAATTCCATTAACAGTTAAAGATAAATTTAAATTATGCGGATTTTCAATTTCGTCTTTTGTAACTAAATACGGACCCATTGGTGCAAATGTATCTTGACCTTTCGAAACAATCCATTGCCCTTCACGGCGGCAATCACGTGCCGAAATATCATTAATTACGGTGTATCCAAAAACATAATCCATCGCAGTTTCTTTAGGAACATATTTTCCTTTTTTACCAATGATCACAGCCAATTCTACTTCCCAATCCAATTGCTCGGTAAGTTTAGAATTTTTTATAATTTCGGTATTGGTACCTGTAACTGTTGTTGGAGGTTTTGAAAATATAATTGGTTTTTGAGGTAATTTCCCTGTGGTATCTAATGTTCTAGCGCTTTCGGCTACGTGTTCGGTGTAATTTAACCCAATACCAATGATATTTTTTCTTGGTTTTTCGATAGGAGCATGAATCGTAATTTCGTCAAAAGAATAACTGATTTCAGCCAGTTCTGCAGGATTAGCATCTTCAACTAAAGAATTGATTTCTTCAATAACTTCAATTCCCATATCGATTAATTCTAACATAGAATCTGGTAAAGGAAAATTAGAAATATCTCCGAAATCTTCCATATCAACCACCTGATTGTTATGAATAAATCCTAATCTGGATTCTGATATTTGTGTTTTGTAGGTAAGTAATTTCATGATTTTTGTTTGACCGCAAGTTTTTATATTGATATTTTTATTGCAATTGATATTGTTATTGTTTTTGAAAACCACTATTTTCTTCCAATTCTCGAGATTGAAATAACCCTAAGCTTTCTATCACCGGTAAATCGTTAAATGAAAAAAGATACGCATCTTCTGTTTCTGAAAGATTCACATGTTCATGCCAAGCCCAACTGGGAACACAGAAAATATCTCTTTCTTTCCAATCAAATCGTTTTCCATTAATGATGGAATAACCACGACCTTTAGCGCATTGGTATACAAATGAACCTGTATGCTTGTGCGCTTTTCCTTTGAATCCTGCAGGTAACAATTGCATTGCTGCTCCCATCGTTTGCATTACGTGTCCACCAGTTAACGGATTGGAATAGTGCATCAAAATTCCGTCAAAAGGATTAACTTCATTGATTTTTGCGCTTTCAATTAAAGCTGGATATACGTTTTTCCATGAATATTTAAATAATGGTGAATAAGGTTTATCCCAAGTTTGATCTGCAGGAATTAAGCCAGCACAACCATAAGTAATTGGGGAATTATTTACCGGTTTAGTCAACGGTTGTTTTCCATCGTAAACAGCATAATCATTTGCTTCCAAAGCGTTTACTAACGGAATATCCAAACCATCTTGCCAAATACACGTTTTCCCATTCGCGTCAACGCCATGTTCGTGCCAAGTAGAATTGGGAGTAATAACGAAATCATTGACTTC
>CANHHG010000091.1 GCA_947460615.1 Bacteroidota bacterium | reverse complement strand
TCATTAATAACTGAATAGGCCACAAAATGTAGCTTATTGCAATCATAATTGGTAAATTCAGCTTTCTTTTTATTGAAAGAACCGTTAAAAAAAAGGTGCTTACGCCGAGAATTGGAATAATAGAGATTATTGCCGAAACGAGAATGCTTTGCGTCAATTCTTTGGGCGATAAGCCTTGTTTAAAAAGCGCAACCGTTTTTGATTTTAAAGCCCTTATATTCCAATTTTTACTGGTTTTCATCGATGTCTTTTTGCAAGTCTAATTTTCTAAATGTTGGCGAAGCAAAACCGGTAAAAGCGACAATAATTAAAGTCATCGTGCCTCCAAAAACCACCGAAGTAACAGTACCCATTAGCTTCGCTGTTAATCCGCTTTCAAAAGCACCAAGTTCATTGGAAGAACCTACAAAAATGGAATTCACCGCCGAAACTCTTCCTCGCATATGATCGGGAGTTTTCAATTGTAAGATAGTTTGTCGAATTACAACAGAAATTCCATCTACCACACCACTTAAAAATAAAGCAATTACTGACAACCAAAATAGGGTTGAAATTCCAAAAACAATAATACATATTCCAAAGGCAAATATGGAAAATAGCAGCTTCATACCAGCGTTTTTATTTAATGGAACATAGGCAGAAATAAACATCGTAATAAAGGCTCCTAATGCTGGGGCGGCACGTAAAACGCCAAATCCGTCTGGCCCTACTTTCAAAATGTCTTGAGCGTAAATAGGTAATAATGCAACCGCGCCACCAAACAAAACGGCAACCATATCTAAGGATATTGCTCCTAAAATAGTTTTGTTGTTATAAACAAATTTAACTCCTTCTTTCAGACTTTGCATTATGGGTTCGCCAATTTTTGGATTTAAAATAGGCTTTGTGCTTATTTGACTTAACGCAATTAATGCTAAAATAGAACAGGCTAAAACGGATAACATCGATCCGTGAACACCAATTATAGTTATAGAAAATCCAGCAACTGCTGGACCTAAAACAGAACTAATTTGCCATACCGAGCTACTCCAAGTTGCTGCATTGGCATATAGATTTTTTGGAACTATTAAAGACAGTAAAGAGAAAATAGTAGGCCCTAAAAATGCTCGAACAATTCCGCCAAGGAACACCAAAAAGTAAATAGAATTTAAAATTGTATTGGCTGATAAGTTGCCTCTAAAAGGTTCCCAAGTCAATAAAAACAAACCTAAACTAATAATTAAAAATCCAATTATACATTTAAATAACAACCCCTTTTTTTCATTCTGATCGACAAAATGACCAGCAAACAATGCCATCAAAATAGCGGGAACGACTTCCATTAAACCTACAATTCCAAGTGAAAGGGCGCTTTTAGTCAAGCTATACACTTCCCATTCAATTACAATAAACTGCATGGACCAGGAAAAAACCATAATAAATCGAAGCAATAAGAAAATATTAAATTCTCTTATTCTCAATGCTGCATACGGATCTTTTTTTGCCATTTATTATTCGTTATTTTTAATGTCTCTCAATCGTAATTGAATGGAAACGTTTCCGTTCCATTCGTTTTCATCTATGCAATACGCCGCCTCAAAAGGCTTTTTATTATAAACTAAATTTAATTTGTTTCCCATTCCGAAACCAATTGCAGCAATTCCCTCAGAATTATTTTGCTTTACAAATAGTTTTAAATGCGATTGATCGGCTCCCATTAATTTTGGAAAACCAGTGTCATAAAGGTTTTTAGACCTAAAAATGGGGGTCATATTCAATGGCCCAAAAGGTTCAAATTGATTGATAATTCGAAGAAATTTTGGAGTAATTTGTGGGAATTCAATTTCTAAATCGATCGAAATTTCAGGTAATAAAAGTTCTGGATCAATGGTTTCTGAAACCACTTTTTCAAATGCTTGTTTGAAAGCCACGTAATTTTCTTCCTTTAATGTCAATCCTGCCGCATACATGTGTCCGCCAAATTGTTCCAAATGTTCCGCACACGCTTCTAGGGCGTTATAAACATCAAATCCTTTTACAGAACGTGCCGATGCGGCTAATTTATCTCCGCTTTTGGTGAAAACCAATGTTGGTCGATAATACGTTTCCATCAATCTGGAAGCCACAATTCCTATAACTCCTTTATGCCAATTTTCTTGATAAACGACGGTGGTAAACCCCTCGGTCTCATTATTTTGTTCTATTTGCGAAAGCGCTTCAATAGTAATTTGTTTGTCTAATTCTTTTCGGTCAGAGTTGTTTTTTTCTATTTCTAGAGCAAACTCTTGTGCTTGCTCAAAATCAAATTCTGATAACAATTCCACCGCCTGATTTCCGTGTTTGATTCTTCCAGCAGCATTAATTCTGGGGGCGATTATAAATACAACATCCGTAATGTCGAGCACTTGTTTTTTTATTTGATAGGTAAGCGCTTTAATTCCTGGCCTTGGATCTGAGTTAATTACTTGCAATCCAAAATACGCAAGCACCCGATTTTCACCCGTCATTGGAACGATATCGGCTGCAATTGCGGTAGCTACTAAATCAAGGTATTCCGTTAAATCTTCAATGGTTTGATTTCTGTTTTTCCCTAAGGCTTGTATCAATTTGAAGCCAATTCCACAGCCACACAATTCATCGTAAGGATAATTACAATCGTCTCTTTTTGGGTCTAAAATGGCTACTGCATCTGGCAGGAATTCTCCTGGTCGGTGGTGATCACAAATGATAAAATCGATGTTTCTCTCTTTGGCATAAGCCACATGATCTAAGGATTTAATACCACAATCTAGGGCTATTATTAAAGAAAAATAATTGTCGTCGGCATAGTCAATTCCTTTGAAAGAAATTCCGTAACCTTCGTCATAACGATCTGGAATATAAGTAGCTACATCGGGATAATACGATTTTAAATAGGAGGATACCAATGAAACTGCGGTAGTTCCATCAACATCATAATCGCCAAAAACAAGGATTTTTTCTTGTTTGACAATAGCCAATTCAATTCTTGCAACCGCTTTATCCATATCTTTCATTAGATAGGGATCATGCAAATGGTCTAAGCTAGGACGGAAAAAATCTTTCGCTGCATCAAAAGTTTCGATCCCGCGTTGCACCAAAAGTGTGGCCACATAATCTTCAACATTAAGGGCATTGGCGAGTTCGGTAACTTTTTTGGGGTCGGGTTTTGGTTTTATTTTCCAGCGCATACTATTATTTTGAATGGTTTATAGATTTTGTATTACTTACTTGATTTACCTCCCACAATGACCACAATTTCCCCTTTTGGAGGTTTGTTTTCAAAATGGGTTAACACCTCACGAACGGTTCCTCGAACATTTTCCTCATGCAATTTTGATAGTTCTCTGGAAACGCAAATTGGTCGGTCTTCGCCAAAATAAGTAACAAATTCTGCTAATGTTTTGACTAATTTATGAGGAGAAACGTATAAAATCATCGTTCGCGTTTCTTCGGCTAAAGCTAAATATCGCGTTTGCTTTCCTTTTTTGTCAGGCAAAAATCCCTCAAAAACGAATTTGTCGTTGGGTAATCCACTGTTGACTAATGCGGGTACAAATGCAGTTGCTCCAGGCAAACATTCCACTGCAATTCCGTTTTCAACACAAGCGCGGGTTAATAAAAATCCAGGGTCTGAAATTGCTGGTGTTCCTGCGTCAGATATCAATGCCATGGTATCGCCGGCTTTCAATCTTGAAATTAAATTCTCAATTGTTTTGTGCTCGTTGTGCATGTGATGGCTGTGCATGTGGGTGCCAATTTCAAAATGTTTCAGCAACTTTCCACTGGTGCGGGTGTCTTCAGCCAAAATTAAATCGACTTCTTTCAGCACTCGAATGGCACGAAAAGTCATGTCTTCCAAATTTCCAATAGGCGTGGGAACGATATATAATTTCGACATAAAAATAAATTAAATTCAAACGGTATTGGCAAACCTAAATGGGGAATTAAGCGAATTTCTTCTCTACAATTTCCATAAATCGAGTCACATATTCTTCTTTCCCTTCCCAATTATCATAGTCTGGTTTCACCATGTCTTCAATGAAGTTTTGGGCTTCTTCAAAAGTATCAAAAGTGCTCAACTGAGAAACTACTCGGTTCAAATCTTCACTGCTTCCGGCAAATAATTGTTTTTCAAATGCAATTCTGTCGTTTAATCCGAAGGTGACAGTTTTGGCAAAAGCTTCGTTGATGCTTATTTCTTTATCAAATTCAAAGTTGGGAATCTCTTTTTCTACCTCTTCAATTTCTTCTGAAGCTTCCATTTCAAAAACAGGACTAAAAACATCCTCTTCATCGTTTGATTCTTCTTCATCATTCGATTCCTCCTCCGTTTCTTCTTGAATTGGGTCAAAAACACGTTCAAAAACAGGCTCAGAATTAGACCCTAATAAATCTTCGAATGAAATTTGTTTTGCTTCGGTTTTTGATTTTTTATCTTCTACTTCTTCCACGTTGAAAAGCTCAAAATTAGGCTCAAATCCAACTTCTTCCTCATCAGATTCGTCTTCATTTTCTTCATTTTCTTCATCTTCTTCTTCGACTTCTTCCTCCTCTTCTTCTTGTTCGGCTTCTAACTCCTCTTCTTCGTCTTCTAATTCTTCCTCGTCCGTTTCTTCTTCCTCAATTTCCTCATCCGCTTCTTCCTCGATTTCTTCAACTAATTCCGGGTGGATTTCAATTTCTTCAGGAGCAACGGCAACTTCTACTTCTTCAATTTCTGATAAATTTTCCAATGCAGCGTTTACTAATTCTTGAATATTTGAATTTCCAATAGTTGGTTTTACATCCGAAAAGTTCTCTTCAACAAATTTCAAA
Organism: Bacteroidota bacterium; assembly: GCA_947460615.1. Taxonomy (GTDB): domain Bacteria; phylum Bacteroidota; class Bacteroidia; order Flavobacteriales; family Flavobacteriaceae; genus Flavobacterium. The sequence continues at coordinate 665 of CANHHG010000091.1, read as the reverse complement.
ACAGACAATTTTTCATATAGTCTTTGTGTTTCTAGATGCAATTGTGTTAGATCTTCTTTGTTTTTTAGTTTTAAAATTCGGTGCGCTATACTGATTAAATCAGCTTCCAACTTTTTTTTCATAACAATAGTATTATTTTCTGTGGGGTTCTTTCAGTTTAAAATGTCTTCTTAAATCTATTATTTACGCAAAGGAAGAAGTAACCTTTGATAAAATTTTTCTACATTTGAATCGACGTAAAAGTATAAAATTTTCAAATCTATTCGTTAGCGTTACAAAGTAATAAAAACTATTCATTTTAAGAGCAAGAAAAATAAAAAAATGTTTCTCGAAAATACCGTAAATCATAAAGAACAATTTGGATGGATTGAAGTCATCTGCGGATCAATGTTTTCCGGCAAAACAGAAGAGTTAATCCGAAGATTGAAAAGAGCTCAATTTGCAAAACAAAAAGTAGAAATTTTCAAACCATCGGTGGATACTCGCTATCACAATGAAATGGTCGTTTCTCACGATGCTAATGAAATCCGTTCAACTCCTGTTCCTGCCGCTGCCAATATTGCAATATTGGCTCAAGGTTGCGATGTAATTGGAATTGATGAGGCCCAATTTTTTGATGATGAAATTGTAAAAATTTGTAATGATTTGGCCAATCAGGGAATTCG
>CANHHG010000090.1 GCA_947460615.1 Bacteroidota bacterium | reverse complement strand
CATGCCATTGGCACTTGATTTATCTCATAAATTATTACAAGAATTAGCTGTTTTACGTCGTGAAAATAATGAAATTAAATATTTACGCCCTGATGCTAAATCACAAGTTACCTTAGAATACAATGATGATAACAAACCGGTTCGTATTGATGCAATTGTAATTTCTACGCAACACGATGATTTTGATGAAGAAGGTAAAATGTTGGAGAAAATCAAATCGGATTTGGTAGGAATATTAATTCCAAGAATCATTAAAAGCAATCCACAATACGCACACTTATTCAACGATAAAATTACTTACCATATTAATCCAACTGGGAAATTCGTAATTGGAGGTCCACATGGAGATACTGGTTTAACAGGAAGAAAAATCATTGTAGATACTTATGGCGGAAAAGGAGCGCATGGCGGAGGTGCTTTTTCAGGAAAAGATCCAAGTAAAGTCGATAGAAGTGCGGCCTATGCAACGCGTCACATTGCTAAAAATTTAGTTGCTGCAGGTATTGCCGAAGAAATTTTAGTTCAAGTTTCTTATGCTATTGGAGTGGCTAAACCAATGGGTATTTTTATCGAAACCTATGGAACTTCAAAAGTGAATTTGACCAATGGCGAAATAGCGAAAAAAGTAGAAGAAATTTTTGATATGCGTCCTTATTTTATTGAGCAACGTCTAAAATTGAGAAATCCAATTTATAGCGAAACTGCTGCTTATGGACACATGGGTAGAACCCCAGAAACAGTTACCAAAACGTTCAAGGCTCCAGGTGGAATCGAAAAAACGGTTACCGTTGATTTATTTACTTGGGAAAAATTAGATTATGTTGAAAAAGTAAAAGCAGCTTTTGGCATATAATCCATTAATATTTAAATGATTGAACCCTCGTTTTTTTGACTATCAAATAACGGGGGTTTTTATTTGCATTCTATTTCACTTTTGCGTTACTTAGTAAAAAATTAATAGCTATGGCAAAGTTCCCTTCCTTACAAAGTGTATTTAAAGCAACTGCAAATACAATTTATCGTTTTCCTCTTGAAACCCTTGCAACTTTTGTCGGTACCATTTATTCACTTATTATAATTGATGAGATTAGCGATTCAATCAATTTTCCATTTAATATTAAAGCGGTAATATGTAGTTCCCTTTGCTTGGTATTGTTCCTGTCGTTAAGTTTGTATTTTGAATCTAAAATAACAAAAGCGTGGGTCCGATTTGGAACAAGTATTTTCCTAGGAGGCATAATAATAGCTATAGTTTTCAATTTATCTGAAGAAATAACATTTATAGAATGGCTTCAATTATTCGTGCTCAGTATTGCCTTACACTTGCTCGTTTCTTTTGCAGGATTTATACCTAAAAAATACGATCAAGAAGAATTTTGGGAATTCAACAAACAATTATTCATACGAATCATAACTGCTGGGATATATAGTTCGGTATTGTATGTAGGATTAGCACTTGCGATTACAGCTATTACAAAATTATTTAACGTTGAATTTTATAAAGAAATATATGGCGATTTATTCGTCATCATTTCTGGTGTGTTTAATACCATTTTCTTTTTAGCGGGTGTTCCAAAAACCAACAATACGGATTTGCCTTTAAAATTAAGTTATCCAAAAGGGCTTAAAAACTTCACACAATTTGTTTTAATGCCTTTAATAAGCTTGTATTTGATAATACTGCTTTGTTATGAAGCTAAAATTCTAATTACACTTTCCTTACCAATTGGTTGGGTTTCCTATTTGGTATTAATCTTCGCCATCTTTGGAATCTTATCTTTTCTACTAATTCATCCTATTGCAAAAGAGACAGGAAATTTATGGATGCGAACTTTTAGCAGATGGTTCTATTTTCTACTCGTACCACTTTTAGGGCTTTTATTTTGGGCTATTTTATATCGTGTAAATTTATATGGGTTTACCCATGAAAGATATTATGTGCTATTATTATCTATTTGGTTAACTGTCGTTGTAGCTTATTTCATCATCAATAAACAACCAAAAATTAAATTTATACCAATAAGCATGTGTCTATTTGGATTGCTATCAATTGCCGGTCCTCAAAGTGCTGACTCCATTTCAAAAAACAGTCAGCTCTCAAGGTTTGAAAATTTTATGAAAGTAATGCAAACTAAAAAACTAACCTTTGAACAAGAAAAAGATCTTAGTAGTATCGTGGATTTTTTAGAAGATAATTATGGAGTAAATGTCTTGACTCCTTATACAGATGATAAATTGACTGCGCTTTTGAAAAAAGATAAAACACCTAATTCTGCTCAAATTATGGAAGCTTTTGGACTTAAGTTCCGTTCAGATTATGAAACTAATATAAATAAAGACACCAATTATTATTACTCAAAATCTAATAATTCTAACGAAATTACAATAGTAAACGGTTATGATTTTACTTTTGAAATGTCAAATTATAGTTCAATTAATGATAAAGAGACAGTTAAAATAAATAATAAAACGTATGCATTAAAATCGGTTAAAAAAGAGTATGGTTTTGATTTGTCAATTAATAAGGAGGTAATCCCCATTAAGATTTATGAATTCATTAAATCAAACTCTGCCTTTGAAAATAATGACAATACAGACGATTCCATAACTCAGAAAATTCAATCCAATAATTACGATTTAGTTATTATATATAATAGTGTTAATGGTGTGAAAAAAGGTTCAGAAAAAACAATCGATAGTTTTGAAATTAAAATATTAGTAAAAATAAAAAACGAATCAATTTCAAATAGATAAAAAAAACCTGGCTTCAACAAGTCAGGTTTTTAAATTTAATAAATCAAATAAGGCTTTCGCATTTTCTTAAAATCATGCAACCCACTTTTCCATGTTGCTCGAATTTCCTCTTCTGTTAATCCTTCCTCAATTTGAGATTGTAATTTTTTATTTCCAGCCAATTTAGTAAAAAATGCATTGAAAAACTTGGTTTTATCTTCGGTTTCAATATAGGCTTTCAATAACCATTTTAATTCTAATCGGTTTATTTTTGGGATGGTGGTTAAGTCTTCTCCAAAACATTCTACGCCATTATATACGGGGTCTTTCGCGCCAAAATTTGGAATAGGTGTAAAGCTAAAATCGCTTTTTGGTAAGTAAGGAGAGCCATAAATTTGAAATTGTTTTTCAGTTCCTCGGCCTACACTTACATTTGTTCCTTCAAAAAGACACAAACTTGGATACAAATTTATCGCTTGGTCATTTGGCAAATTCGGTGATGGTTTTTCTAATAAACTGTATTTCATTTCCCGATGATAACCGGCACATGTGATAATTTTTAGATCGCAGCGAAGTCCGTCTTTCAGCCAATTTTCGCCATTGATCATCTGCGCATATTCTCCAATTGTCATTCCATGTAATAATGGGATAGTATGCATTCCCACAAAACTAGAATATTTTTTTTCTAATATTGGTCCATCTACAATCGAAATGTTCGGGTTCGGACGATCTAAAACTAGCAACGGAATGTTATTCTCTGCGCAAGATTCCATTATGTAATGAAGGGTTGAAATGTAAGTGTAAAATCGAGCACCTACATCCTGTAAATCAAAAACCAAAACATCGATTCCCTCTAACTGCTCTGGTTTTGGCTTTCTGTTTTCGCCATAAAGGGAAATAATCGGAATTCCTGTTTTCACATCTTTTCCGTCAACAACGTGTTCTCCAGCATCTGCGGTACCTCGAAAACCATGTTCAGGAGCATATATTTTTTGAATATTGATTTTATTTTTCAATAAGTAATCCACCAAATGGATTCTCCTCGTTTCAAATCCTTCAGCGTGGCTTATGCTGCCTGAATCGGGATGCATAAATATAGAATCGTATAATACTACTCCAGTTTGATTGGTAATTACGCCAACTCTTTTATTATCTAATAAAGAAAAATAGGATTTGTAATTATCCGCACCAGTACTAAAACGAGTTGATTTTTCACTATTTATTACTACGGTTTTATTAGTAGAATTAGAATTTCCAAAGCCTTTTTGAGTAGGTTTACAAGAATAAACCAATAGCATTAAAGCAGCAAAAATTATATAATATAGTTTTTTCGTTTTCGAAATTTTGTGGTGTTTTTGTGGTGTAGTTATAATTTGAATCATGCTTGAACCCTCGAAAAATAATTAAATGACTATTAATACTTGAAAATATATTCTAAAAACGTAATTTTGACTCGAGCGAAGTGATCCAGCTTTGCAATTTAAACCCAAGTTACTATTGAATTTAGAATATTTCATAGCAAAACGACTTATTACTGCTCGAGACCATAAAAGTAGTATTTCTGCGCCAATTATAAAAATTGCAATAGCTGCAATTGCAATTGGTATGATTATGATGATTATTTCTGTGGCAACGGGTATTGGGTTACAACAAAAAATCCGTCAAAAAGTAGCGGCATTTAATGGGCAGATTATCATTACCAATTACGATGAAAATCAATCTCAGCTTAGTATAACGCCCATTTCTATCCGCCAAGATTTCTATCCTAAATTTACTAATGTAGAGGGGATAAATCATATTCAAGCGGTTGCGACTAAATCTGGAATGATAAGAACTGAAGCTGCATTTGAAGGAATTATTTTTAAAGGAGTAGGGAAAGAATACCGCTGGAACAACCTTCAAGAGTATCTTGTCAATGGAAAATTACCCAATTTAAAGAGCCAATTGAACGATGAAGTTCTCGTCTCCGAATTTTTAGCCAATCGATTAAATTTAAAAGTCGGGGATAAATTTAACACCTTCTTCATGAAAGAAGACACTAATTTTACTCCTAACCTCCGAGTTTTTAAAATCACTGGAATCTTCAATTCTGGGTTTCAAGAATTCGATTCTACCTATATTATTGGTGATATTCGTCATATTCAACGCATCAATAAATGGGATTTAGACCAAGTAGGTGCTTTCGAAGTTTTTGTGGACGATTTCGATGCTATTCAAGAAAAAGGCCAGGAAGTATACGAAAAAACGGGTTCAACACTCGACACCCAAACCATAGTTGATAAATATTATTACATTTTCGAATGGTTAAAGCTTTTCGATTTTAACATCATTGTAATACTTATTATTATGATTGCTGTTGCAACAATTAACATGGTAGTAGCCCTTTTAGTACTCATTTTGGAGCGTACCCAGATGATTGGAATTCTAAAATCTATGGGTGCTACTAATTGGGCAGTTCGAAAAATCTTTCTTTATAATGCTTTTTATCTCATTTCTAAAGGTCTTTTTTGGGGTAATTTAATCGGAATCGGAATGCTACTTATCCAGCAAAAATTTGGAATAATTAAGTTGAATCCAGAAAACTATTATGTAAATGAAGCTCCGGTATTTATTGATTTTGGGTTTATTTTTCTATTAAATTTTGGCACCATTTTTATTTGCCTTTTTATTTTGCTAATACCCTCCTATATTATAACCAAGATTTCACCAATTAGAGCTATTCGTTTCGATTAGGCTTTGCGGTTCCCCTTAGGACTTTCCACTCATTCCCTTGTTTTAAAAATCTATTTTTTGTATTTCTTTTCTTCTGTTTGCTTATTGCTATTTTATTTTGTTTTTTAAAGCATTTTTTTTGCCAGAGATCAAAAAGTTTTTATCTTTGCCGACCCAATTGGGGTCAATATTTTAAATATCAAGGTTTTAAATAATCGTTAATAATTAAAAGCGAAAACTTTTAAAAAAAAGCGTCAATTGGCTTGTGAGATTAAAAAGATATTGTACTTTTGCACCCGCTTTGAGAGATAAGCGCTTTGATCTG
>CANHHG010000089.1 GCA_947460615.1 Bacteroidota bacterium | reverse complement strand
AAGAGCAATCTTAGTACCCAATAACCTAATAATTAAGAAATATGAAATTAGATTTAATAAAAGACCAATGGCTTGAAATTGTTTTCGAAGGACGAAATAAAGTTTATGGAGCCTATGAATTAAGAAAAACAAATCAAAAAACTACTGTAAGAGCACTTATAATAGGATCTTTTTTGTTTTTTCTTGCCATTGCAATGCCGTTAATCATAGATATGATACCAGATTCTCAAGACGACACAAGCTTAGATACCAAAATTACTACGGTAAAATTACCACCTAAGGAAAAACCGAAAGAAAATATTCCACCACCTCCACCACCTCCACCAAAAGTGGATCAGGTTAAGTTCGTGAAACCGGTTGTTGCAAAGGCGGAGGAAGTAGTAGAAGAACCACCAAAAATTGTTGAAATAAAAGACAAGAAAATTGGTGATGAAACTATTAAAGGAGATCCAGATGCTGAATTAACGGTTGAGCCAGTTGGAAATGGTCCTGCTGATGTTGTAGAAGATAATAATATCTATAACACTGCGGGTATCGAAGTAAAACCAGATTTTCCTGGAGGTATGGCTAAATTCTATAAATATGTAGGAAATAACTATAGAACACCAGAAGAAGAAGGTTTGTCTGGAAAAGTATATGTTACCTTTGTAGTTGAAAAAGACGGATCGTTAACAGATATTAAAGTAATCAGAGACATCGGTTTTGGAACAGGTAAAGAAGCCATTCGCGTTTTAAAATCTTGTCCAAAATGGAATCCTGGCGAACAAAATGGTAAGAAGGTGAGAGTACTTTATTCTCTTCCAATTACTATTCAAGCTGCAGAATAATGTTGAATAATTCAACCGAGAATAAAGAGAAGAAATCGCTTAAAGAGCGGTTTTTTCTCGTTATAGGAATCGTCTTTTTCTTAGTCTATTTGGCTGTGGGATTGACCATCATTTTTTGGAAAAATTTTCCATATGACATGAAGCCTGGTTTTAGAATTGCTTTCGGTGCAGTAATAGTACTGTATTCTTTTTTTCGGTTTTACCGAATCATCAACGACAATAAAGACTAGGTTATGAAAAAGTTTCCCTTAATTTCCTTTGTATTTTTCTTAGGTTTAATAGTTGTTTTTTTTGCTTGCAATCAAAATAACCATTCCAAAAATAATGACGAAACCATTTTAAAAGGGTCAACATCTGTTTTAGTGGATGAAACTTTGCTTCCTATTGTAGCTTCCCAAGTAGAAGTATTTGAAAGCTTGTATGAAGCAAAAATCAAAATCAATGCTAAGTCGGAAGCCGAGACGATATTAGCACTCGCAAAAGACACTTCCAAAATTGCTATTCTTTCCAGAAAATTATATGCTGAAGAGGAAAAAGTATTTGCAAGTAAAAAAATTACCCCAAGGACTACTGTTTTTGCTACCGATGCAATTGCTTTTATTTCTAATAAAAGAAATAAAGACACGTTAATTGCGTTACAAGAAGTAGTGGACTTTTTGAACGGAGTGCCAAATTCTTCCATTAAAGGATTGGTTTTTGACAACCCCAATTCAAGTACGGTTCGTTATATGAAGGAGCTTTCAGGTACCAAGGAATTGCCTTCAAAAGGTATATTTTCGTTTAAAACAAATGAAGAGGTTATTCAGTTTGTTTCTGAAAACGAAGGGATGATTGGTGTAATTGGAGTGAATTGGCTGATGGAACCCTCCTTAAAAATGAGACCTATTGTTGATAAAATTAATATTCTAAATGTAAAAGGAATTGGAAAAACAGATTACTTTGCACCCACGCAAAATAACCTAGCCGAAAGGAAATATCCTTTGTCACGTGATTTATACATCATCAATTGCCAAGGTTATTCTGGTTTAGGAATGGGATTTGCCTCCTTTATAGCAGGAGAAGTTGGTCAAAGAATTACTTTAAAATCGGGTTTATTGCCTGTGAAAATGCCTGGAAGAAATATCAAAGTGAGAAAACAAATAGAAAAAGAGAATAAATAATAAATTACAACACAATGAACACAATTAAAATTTTTAGTATTGCTTTATTGACTTCAGTAACACTAAGCTATGCTCAAGATTTAGAACAGGCAAAGAAAACAATTGACGCAGAACAATTTGAAAAAGCCAAGGGAATTCTTAAATCAATTCTAAAAACGACTCCAGATAACGGAAAAGCAGCATTTCTATTAGGAAATATATATCTTAATCAGAATATGGGTGACTCCGCTAAATTTTATTTTAATAAAGGACTTGTTGCCAAATTAGATTCAAAATTCAACTACATTGGTTTAGGCCAAATGGATTTAGACGATAAAAATCTGCCTGAAGCGGATGCTAATTTTTCTCTTGCAACTAAGGACATTAGAAAAAAAGAATCAGAGCAATACGTTTATATCGCGAAAGCCTATATGAACGCAAACACACCTGATTATAACAAAGCAATTGAAGTTTTGAATAAAGCTAAAATCGCCAATCCTAATGACACTAATGTTTTATTGGCTTTTGGAGATGCTTATTACGGGCTTAAAAATCAAAATGATTCTTATAAATCCTACCGTGATGCCTTTGATGCTGACCCAACTTTAATCAGAGCAAAAATGCAATTGGGAGTTTTGTTGAAAGGAGCTAGAGCATTTTCTGAAGCTGTAAGAGCGTATGATAACGTAATTGCAACCAATCCAGAATACGGACCAGTATATAGAGAATTAGCTGAAACGTATTATTTCTGGGCGAAAGACGAACCTAAAAATTACAAGGACAATATTACAAAAGCCTTATCTTATTATGAAAAATACATGAGTTTAACGGATTATTCGTTAACTTCTCGTATGCGTCACGCTGACTTTTTGATCTTGGCGAAAGATTATAAAGCATTAGAAATTGAAGCCAACGCAATGAAAGAATTGGATAAAGTGAATCCAAGAATTTTCCGTTATTTAGGTTATTCTTCCTACGAAAATGGAAATGTAGACGCAGCAATTTCTGCGTTAGAAAATTTTATTGCAACACCTACCAATAAAATTATCGCCAGAGATTACCTTTATTTAGGATTGGCAAAAATGAAAAAAGCCAATAATTTAGAAACGAAAGTATTGGATGCTGTTGTTTTTGATGCTGGAGTAGCGCAATTGAAAAAAGCTGTTGAAATGGAAATTACCATGACCAACGATTTAAGCGAAATTGGTAAAAAATTCTACGAACAAAAATTGTTCAAAGAAGCTGCTGCTATCTATGAAATTGCAGTAACCAACGTAAATTCTAAAAACTACTTGTTGGATAATTTCTATTTAGGGAATTCATTTTACTATAATAATACCAAAAAAGACGTTGTAAAACCAGATCCAATTCAATTGCAAAAAGCAGATGTTGCCTTTGGAAATGTAATTACAGCTTCACCAACCACTCAGGACGCGTATATTTTTAGAGCTAGAACCAACAACTTGTTAGAAAATGACGAGATGATAATAAAATACTACCAACAATATATTGAAGTGGTAACAGCAAAAGGGGAGGAAGAAATGGCTAAACCAGCTGTAAAATCAAAATTCATAGAGTCGTATAATGCAATCGGTGCAGCCTATGCAAATTCGGATAAAGTTAAAGCAAAAGAATATTTTGGCAAAACTTTAGCCTTAGATCCTACAAATAGTTATGCAACTCAATCCTTAAAATTATTGAACTAATTGAATGCAAAGTTCAAATCAAAACCGATAGTTTCACAGCTGTCGGTTTTTTTTGGAGCAATCATTTCGGCATTTGGAAAATTCATTTTCCTGCTGTGCGTTCTATCCCCGAAATTGCTTCGTGCCTCTCAATGACGGGGGATGCCACTGACATCAGGGCTAAGAAACAATTCTTGGCTTCTCAAATAATTTTGGCATTATAATTCTTAGTTTTTATTTTATTCACAATTCACGATTCTACAATCCTAAATCTGCAACCTGCAATCTCAAATCCTAAATCTAATTTTCACTACCTTTGCAATCTGTTAAAAGTAAATAATGTTGAATCAAGAAACTCAAATAGCCGTCGATAAAGGATTAATGCTTCCGTTAATGGAAGAATTTTACACCATTCAAGGCGAAGGCTACCACACTGGGACGGCTGCCTATTTCATTAGAATTGGTGGTTGCGATGTAGGTTGCCACTGGTGCGATGTAAAAGAAAGTTGGAATGCCGAATTACACCCGCCAACCGATACCGATTTAATTGTTGAAAATGCTTCAAAATATTCTGAGACCGTTGTGGTTACAGGAGGTGAACCGTTAATGTGGGATATGTCGGTTTTAACTCAAAAATTAAAAGATAAAAACCTTAAAATTCACATTGAAACTTCAGGGGCTTATCCTTTATCAGGAACATGGGATTGGATTTGTCTTTCTCCAAAGAAAAATAAATTACCAACGAAAACCGTTTACGATAATGCCAACGAGTTAAAAGTGATTGTTCATAATAAACACGACTTTATATTTGCTGAAGAGCAAGCTGAAAAAGTAAACTCTAATGCTATTCTTTTTTTACAACCAGAATGGAGCAAAAAAGAAGAAATGACGCCGCTAATTGTAGATTATGTAATGAAAAATCCGAAATGGCGCGTTTCTTTACAAACACATAAATACCTTAATATTCCGTAATTTATTAGTTAGTCAGTCTCGCCAAATAATCGTAATGGTCGCCTTCTAATACTAATTCGCATTTTAAACCATTGGCTATAGCCGCATTTTGCAAAGTATTATAATCCATATACAACCATGGAAAAGGCGCTTCTTTTTGTCCTTTGTAGGAAATAGTAAATTCTAATTCTCCATAATAAGCATCGCCAGGAATCCATTTTCCGCCATCTTCCTCTTCGTCAAACATATAGATAATATCGGAAGAATCAATCAGGATTTGTCCGTTTTCCGTCAATAAAGATTTTAGTTTTTCTAGGTATTTAGAAACTTGTTCTAATTTTCCAAAAATCCCCGTTCCATTCATTAATAAAAGTATAGTGTCAAATTTATCAACTGAATTAAACTCTAAGAGATCAATTATAAAAACATCTGTAATCCCTCTCAATTGACAGGCTTCAACGGCATTATTTGAAATATCGATGGCGGTAACCTCTAAGTTCTTTTCTTTTTGTAAATACAAACTATGGCTTCCTGCGCCACAACCTACATCCAAAACTTTGCCTTTAGATAATAAAAGTGCTTGCTGTTCTAATTTTGGCATCCCTGAAAAATCTCGAAATAAGTAAGCCACCGACATTTCATCTTCTTCAGAAATCGAAGTTTCGGTAATTAAATCCTCTGGAGAATTATTGGTTTGAAAATCGAGAATGGCTTTTCCAAAAAGGTCTTTCATGTTAGATGATTCGGTAATTTGGTTATTTGTTGATTTGTTTTGAGTAATTTTGCAATCTCAAATTTAAACTATAAACTTGAAACACATTTTATACAATCTTACTAAAGAGGCCAAAGATAAGCATATCGAAAACAAAAAGTATTTCGATAAGTTAAAAAAGAAGACGCCCAAGAATATCGATTACATTATGCAGGATTTGCACGATACCGAATTCAAAAAAACCGATTGTTTGAAGTGTGCCAATTGCTGTAAAACCACTGGTCCCCTTTTTACGTCGGCTGATATAGAGAGAGTTTCGAAATACCTGCGTCAAAAACCACAGCAGTTTATTGAACAATATTTGAGAATCGACGAAGACAACGATTATGTTTTGCAAAGTGTACCCTGTACTTTTTTAGATCCTGAAAATGCGTGTATGATTTATGAAGTTCGCCCTAAAGCATGTCGAGAATTTCCACATACCGATAGAAATAAATTCCAACAAATCTCAGATTTAACTCTGAAAAATGTCGCTATTTGTCCAGCAGCATTCAATATTGTGGAGGAAATGAAAAAGAAGATGCCTTTATAAGTCTATTTCTGTTAAAATTCTTTTTTAATAATTTCCCAACTTTAATTTGCAATTCAATTCTCTTTCCTATATTTGCAGTCTAAAATTAGAGGAAAAATTTGAACTGATTGCGACCTCGTTAAAAAAATGCTAAAGCAGAAATCTTCTCCTTTAACATTCCTGCAATCTTATTTT
>CANHHG010000088.1 GCA_947460615.1 Bacteroidota bacterium | reverse complement strand
GGAGGAATTAGAAATACATTTGAGGCAAGAGGTTATACAGCCTGGGATCCAACATCTCCAGCCTTTGTGTATGGAACCACTTTGTGTATTCCAACTGTATTTATTTCCTACACAGGAGAAGCATTAGATAATAAAATTCCATTATTACGGGCTTTAGCTGCAATGGATTACGCAGCAACAGATGTTTGTAAATATTTTGATAAAAATGTAAAAAAAGTAACAGCTACATTAGGCTGGGAGCAAGAGTATTTTTTAATAGACAAATCGTTAGTGAATTCTCGTCCCGATTTAATGATGACTGGAAGAACCTTAATTGGACATACTTCTGCCAAGGGACAACAATTAGACGATCATTATTTTGGATCGATACCTACTCGAGCTTTAACGTTCATGAGAGATTTAGAGCAAGAATGTATGTTGCTTGGAATACCAGTAAAAACTAGACATAATGAAGTTGCGCCCAACCAATTTGAATTGGCACCTATATTTGAAGAGACCAATCTAGCTGTTGATCATAATTGCTTATTGATGGATTTGATGAATAAAGTAAGCGAGCGCCATGATTTAAAAGTGCTATTTCATGAAAAACCATTTAAAGGGGTAAACGGCTCTGGAAAACATAACAACTGGTCTTTAGCAACAGATACAGGAGTAAATTTATTGAGTCCAGGTAAAACTCCCATGAGCAATTTACAATTTTTAACTTTCTTTATCAATTCCATAAAAGCAGTAAATGATTACGAAGCTTTATTGCGAGGATCGATAGCTACTGCTAGTAACGATCATCGATTAGGGGCTAATGAGGCGCCACCTGCAATTATTTCTGTATTTATTGGAGAACAATTGACAAAGGTATTGGCAGAATTAGAAGTGGTAACAACGGGTAAATTGTCACCTGAAGAAAAAACCGAATTGAAATTAAATGTGGTTGGTAAAATTCCAGATGTTTTATTAGACAATACCGATAGAAATAGAACCTCTCCATTTGCTTTTACGGGAAATAAATTTGAGTTTAGAGCAGTCGGATCTTCAGCCAACTGTTCAAACGCTATGACTACATTAAATACTATTGTTGCCAAACAGCTGAAAGACTTTAAAATAGAAGTCGACAATTTGATTGACTCAAAAGGCATGAAAAAGGACGATGCCATTTTCAATGTATTGAGAGAATATATTAAAATGTCAAAGAAGATCCTTTTTGAAGGAGATGGATACAGTCAAGCATGGGAAAATGAAGCTGCAAAAAGAGGGTTAAGTAATTTTAAAACTACCCCAGAAGCATTGAAAGCGAGGGCTTCCAAACAAGCATTGGACTTATTTTCAGAAATGAAAATCATGAATCATATAGAAGTGGAAGCGCGATATGAAATTGAGTTAGAAGAGTATACAAAGAAAATTCAAATTGAAGGAAGAGTATTAGGAGATATGTCATTGAATCATGTTATTCCAACTGCGATTCGTTATCAGAATACTTTGATAGAAAATGTTAAAGGAATAAAAGAGATTTTTGGTTCTGAATTTGAAAAAATAGCAAAAGAACAAATCCGCTTAATAAAGGAAATTTCAATTCATATTGAAGGGATTAACTCAAAAGTAGAGGAAATGACCAATGCTAGAAAAAAAGCCAATGCTCTTTCGGATGCTCAAGAAATGGCTGATGCTTATTGTAATAAAGTGAAGCCTTATTTTGAAGTTATCAGAGAGCACTGTGATAAGTTGGAGTTATTGGTTGATGATGAAATCTGGACCATAACAAAATACAGAGAGTTGTTGTTTACCAAATAATAAACACTGTTTTTTTTAGTTATAACTATTGAACTTTGTTCTTTATCAAAAATCAGGTTTTTTTTAAAACAAAAAATGTTATAACTTTGATTGTATTTTTAATATCAAATTAGGATAATGAAGTTGAAACTAATATATATATTATTGCTTTTTTGCATAGGTAGGTTATCAGCGCAAGAAAAATTCGAAGTTTTCTTTGATTTTGATAAATATGATATTAATATGGGTGCCAATCAGAAACTTATTGATTGGGTTGCTTCCTCAAAGAATATTGAAGTTGAAAAAATTTATGGCTTTTGTGATTGGAAAGGTTCAAATGTTTATAACGACTCTCTCTCCTGGAAAAGAGTTCATACAGTTCATGATTTTTTAAAAGAGAGAAATGTAAAGATTAAATCTGATTACGAAATAAAAGGGTTTGGAAAAGATTTTGAGCAATCAAAAATACAATCAGAAAACAGAAAAGTGATTGTTGTTTATCAAATAGTAAAAGTTCCAGAGCCTAAAACAAAGGAACAACTGGAATTAGAAGAATTAAATAATTCCCTCAAAACTTCAAATGTCGGCGATCTTATTAAGTTGAAAAACATCTATTTTTTTAATAATTCAGCAAGGTTGTTGCCAAATTCTGAACCTGTATTGTATGAATTATTATGTGTCATGAATGACAATCCAAAGTTAAAAATTGAAATTCAAGGTCACATTTGTTGTCAAACAGTTCCAAGTGTTTATAATGTTTCAATTTCCAGAGCAAGAGCCGTTTGGATGTTTCTAATTAAAAATGGAATTAATAAAAATCGAATGGTGTTTAAAGGATATGGAACTTCAAAACCTATTCATCCAATTCCTGAAAAAACAGCACAGGAAGAAGAAGATAATCGACGTGTAGAGATTATGATTTTGAGTAAATAAATTATTAATTCCAACCAATCGTAATTTCACATCCAAAAATTCCGATTATCTTTGCAAACAACTACACAACAAAAAATGAGTTCAGATACAAGTAAAAGATATGCTCTTCGAGGTGTTTCCGCTTCAAAAGAAGATGTTCATAATGCCATTAAAAACATAGATAAAGGTTTATTTCCTAAAGCTTTTTGTAAAATTGTCCCTGATTATTTAACCCAAAATGAAGACTATTGTTTGATTATGCATGCTGATGGGGCAGGCACTAAATCATCATTGGCTTATATGTATTGGAAAGAAACAGGAGATCTTTCGGTTTGGAAAGGAATTGCTCAGGATGCATTAATCATGAATATCGACGATTTATTATGTGTTGGGGCAACCGATAATATTTTATTGTCCTCAACTATTGGTAGAAATAAAAATCTTATTCCTTCAGAAGTAATTTCGGCAATTATTAACGGTACAGAAGAATTAATCACTGAATTAAAATCTTACGGCGTAACGATTCACTCTACTGGAGGAGAAACTGCCGATGTGGGCGATATTGTAAGAACGATTATTGTAGATTCTACCGTTACGGCTAGAATGAAGCGAAGTGACGTAATTGATAATGCGAATATTAAAGCCGGAGATGTAATTGTAGGCTTAGCCTCTTTTGGTCAATCAAGCTACGAAACAGGTTACAACGGCGGAATGGGAAGCAACGGATTGACTTCTGCAAGGCATGATGTTTTTGATCATTATTTGGCTAATAAATACCCTGAAAGTTTTGACGCTGCTGTACCTAACGAATTAGTTTATTCGGGTAAAGTAAAATTGACCGATGTCGTTGAGAATTCTCCTATAGATGCTGGTAAATTGGTTTTATCACCAACACGTACTTACGCACCAATTATTAAAAAAATTCTAGAAAAGTACAATTCAGAGACTATCCACGGAATGGTTCATTGTAGTGGAGGGGCACAAACCAAAGTGCTTCATTTTGTAGATAATGTTCACGTTATTAAAGATAATTTATTTCCAGTTCCCCCTTTATTCCAATTAATTCAAGAGCAATCAGCTACCGATTGGAAAGAAATGTATCAAGTTTTCAATTGTGGTCACCGTATGGAATTATATGTTCCAGAGGCTGTTGCAAATGATATCATTGCTATTTCTGAATCGTTTAATGTAGACGCTAAAATTGTAGGTCGAGTGACTACTTCAGAAACAAAAAAACTTACTATTTCGAGCGAATACGGAGTTTTTGAGTATTAAAAATAATTTAGATTTTAATATTTCAATTTTAAATCATTTAATCTTTCAATTATTATAAAATGTACGAACTAGTATTTTGGATTTACCAAGAAGGAGTTTATTTAAATCATCACTTAGTATATGAAGCGCTTGCTGACGAAGAACTAGTAGAAGGTTTAGAAGAAATTCCTACATCCGTTATTTTAAACCGAATCAACGCGTTGTTTTCTAAATGGGAACGTGTAGATGAAAATAGTTGGAAAAATAGTAATGGTCCTGGTGCTTTTCATGTTCGTTCGACCTCCCAAAGTATTAAAATAGATTGCTATGGAACCCAAGGATCCGATATGGATGTTTTGGTGGGAGCATTGGAAGAATTCAAATGTCCATTATACGATCCGCAAGTGCCAGAACGGTACGACGGAGTAGAGTAGTGGTATAAAAAAAACAAATTATGAAAATAAATTTAAAGCACGGAATAGACCAACTTGTTTTTGGTATGAAGCAAAACGATGTAATTGCTATTTACGGGAAACCCAATAGAAATTATAAAGACGAAGACGATAACGTGATTTTTTCTTACAATACTTTGAAAATGCGCTTGACTTTTTATAACGATGAAGACTTTAAATTAGGTTATATTGTAGCTTCAAGTTCTGAAATGGAATTATTTGAAAATAAAGTAATTGGTAAAAAAATAAGTGATGTTAAATCACAGATAGCTATTAAGGGAATTACTAAATTTACTCAAGAAGAATTTGATACTTTTGAGAACTATTTTAATGAAGAAAACTGGATCATTTTTCAAACGGAATTTGATGAGGTAGTTAAGTTTGAAATAGGAGCTATCATCAATGATAAAGATAAATTTGATTGGAAATTTAAAGGTTAATTCAATATAAAAGCAAATAAAAAAGGTGTTCAATTTTGAACACCTTTTTTAGTAATATGATTTTAATTATTTAGCTTCATTTGCAACCGGTGGAGGTATACCTTCTAATAATTCAATTTCAAAAATAATATTTGAATTTGGTGGAATCACGTTTCCTGCACCTCTTTCACCGTAACCTAGTTTAGATGGGATAAAAATTATTGCTTTATCGCCAATTGATAATTTATTCAATCCTTCTAAGAAACCAGGAATCAATCCATCCTTTTTACCATATTGAAAAGGGAAAGGTTGGTATCCGTTTTGATTTGCTCTATTTTGATCAAATTTACCATAGGTTTTATTAACCTCCTCATAACTACTATCAAATAAGGTTCCGTCTTCTAAAAAGCCAGCATAGTGAATGAAAACGTTTGCCCCATCGGCAGGTTTTACTCCAGTTCCTTTTTTGAAAATTTTGTATTCTAAACCAGTTTCTGTTTTGATTGCAGTTGTTCTAATTGCTGCTAATTCAGCAACTTTAGCAGCTTTAACAGGAGCATATTTTTCATTATATACTCTTTTTGCCTCAGCATCAATTGCAGCTTGTTTTACTCGTGCCTCAGCCTGTGCTGCCGCTTGTTTAGCATCGTCTACAGCTTTATTAGCATAATAATCAGCAAACACTTTAGGAGCATCGAATTTGTTTGCTTCACTTCCTACTCTAGAAATAGTTACCATTTGCATCACATCGTCTTGTACAATGGAATTTACAACATCCATTCCACTAATTACATGTCCAAAAATAGTATGTTTTCCATTCAACCAAGGAGTGTCTTTATGAGTAATGAAAAATTGACTGCTGTTGGTTGCTGGTCCTGAATTAGCCATAGCTAGTATTCCACCTTTATCAAAAATTAATTCTGGTAGACATTCATCTTTAAAGCTGTAGCCAGATCCACTAGATCCATTTCCTGCCGGATCTCCACCCTGAATCATGAAATCTTTAATTACTCTGTGGAATTTTAATCCGTTATAAAAGGGTTTTCCTTTTAATTTTTCATCGGTAACATAGGTATTTGTTCCTTCAACTAAAGAGATGAAATTAGCAACTGTTATCGGCGCTTTTTTATATTCCAGCATTAAAACGATTTTCCCTTTTGAAGTTTCAAAATTTGCAAATATCCCTTCATTCGAATTCACTTTTGGTTTTTGAACCGAAGTAACAGGTGATTTTGTTCCAACTGCTTTCTTTGTTTTTTGTGCATAAATGGAAGTAGTAATTCCAAAGAACAATAAAAATAATACTTTAAATTTCATTTTATTCTGTTTTATAATATCCTTACTTTTTTGCTATTTGCTGGGATTTCAGGATTATTCCCTATTTATTTATTTGGATTATTTTCTAATAATTCAATCTCGAAAATGATATTGGCATTAGCAGGAATCACATTTCCAGCCCCAGCTTCCCCATAACCTAATCTTGAAGGAATGAATAATACCGCTTTATCACCAAAAGAAATATTTTCAATTCCTTCAATAAAACCAGGAATCATTCCGTCTTTTTTACCGGCTTGAAAAGGAATGGGTTGGTATTGATTTGCATCTGCTCTTTGTTTGTCATATTTTCCGAATTCTTTTGCAACATTTTCTAAACTGGTGTCGAAT
>CANHHG010000087.1 GCA_947460615.1 Bacteroidota bacterium | reverse complement strand
GAAATAATTGACAGTGATACATTATTTTGTCTACCAAAGTTGTTTTACCGTGATCGACGTGGGCAATAATTGCAATGTTTCTAATAGATTCCATCTGTGATTTTTAATGGGTGCAAAGGTACACTTTATTTTTACAAATACTACTATAAATATAAAGAGGGAAAATAGTAGCTATAGAATGTTGATATAACTGAGGAAAACTTAACAATTAATTAATTTTAAAAACAAAAAAAGCTCCCTAAAAGGAAGCTTTTATTATAAGGAGAACTTAATTAATTACAGTTTTGCAACATGCTTAGTTAATTTAGATTTTAAATTCGATGCTTTATTATCGTGAATGATATTTTTCTTAGCTAATTTATCAATCATTGAAATTACAGCAGACAATTTTGAAGATGCATCAGATTTATCGGTAGCAATTCTTAACGCTTTGATAGCATTACGAGTTGTTTTGTGTTGGTATCTGTTTAATACTCTTCTTTTTTCGTTACTTCTAATTCTTTTTAAAGCTGACTTGTGATTTGCCATTTTGTTTTTTTTTCTAATTTTTTATTGTAGTCCGTGGGGGAATCGAACCCCCCTTACCAGGATGAAAACCTGGCGTCCTAACCGATAGACGAACGGACCGTGCTTCTCTAACGCGGATGCAAAAATACAACTATTTTTTATTTGCACAATAGCTGATGTATATTTTTTTGATTTTTTTTAATATGCCTTCGCAAATAGCACTCTTCCAACTGATGGTTTACCAGTAAATACACAGACTCCAGCCTCTTCTATTCTACCAAGAGGTATACATCTTATGGTTGCTTTTGTTAAATCTTTTATTTTTTCTTCGGTTTCAGCAGTTCCATCCCAATGAGCTGATACAAAGCCACCTTTATCCTCTAAAATTAATTTAAATTCTTCAAAATCATTTACTTCTGTAATGTGAGTATCCCTATAATTCAATGCTCTTGCAAACATTTCTTCTTGAATTTGAGATAATAAATTATTGATATAAACTTCAATTCCGTCTTTAGAAACAATTTCTTTGGTTAAAGTATCTCGTCTGGCAACTTCAAAAGTTCCGTTTTCTAAGTCTTTAGGTCCCACAGCAATTCTAACCGGAACTCCTTTCAGTTCATATTCATTGAATTTAAATCCAGGTTTTTGATTGGTTCTGTTATCGTATTTAACAGAAATATTAAATTTCCTCAAAGCTATTACTACTTCATTAACTGTAGCAGAAATCTCGTCTAATTGTTCGTCCGATTTATAAATAGGCACAATAACTACTTGTATTGGCGCTAAGTTTGGAGGTAAAACTAACCCGTGGTCATCGGAATGCGTCATCACTAGTGCTCCCATTAAACGGGTAGAAACACCCCAAGAAGTACCCCAAACGTATTCTTGTTTTCCCTCTGCAGTAGCAAATTTCACATCGAATGCTTTAGCAAAATTTTGTCCTAAAAAGTGTGATGTACCTGCTTGTAGGGCTTTTCCATCTTGCATTAAGGCTTCAATACAAAAGGTTTCATCGGCACCAGCAAAACGCTCCGTTTCTGTTTTTAAACCTTTTATTACTGGTATAGCCATGAAATTTTCAGCGAAATCAGCATATACGTGCATCATTTTTTCTGATTCTTCAATTGCTTCTTCTTTAGATGCATGCGCCGTATGACCCTCTTGCCATAAAAATTCCGCAGTTCTAAGAAACAACCTAGTCCTCATTTCCCAACGTACCACATTGGCCCATTGATTTATAAGTAATGGCAAATCCCTGTATGATTGAACCCATCCTTTATAGGTAGACCAAATAATTGCTTCACTCGTAGGACGAACAATTAGCTCTTCTTCGAGTTTTGCATTGGGGTCAACCATCAATTTGCCTGGTTTATCAGGATCATTTTTTAATCTATAATGAGTTACTATGGCACATTCTTTTGCAAAGCCTTCAGCGTTTTTTTCTTCTGCTTCAAACATACTTTTAGGAACAAACAAAGGAAAATAAGCATTTTGATGACCTGTTTCTTTGAACATTCTATCTAATTCCGCTTGCATTTTTTCCCATATTGCATAGCCGTATGGTTTAATAACCATACACCCTCTTACTCCTGAATTCTCAGCAAGGTCAGCCTTGACAACTAACTCATTATACCATTTTGAATAATCCTCGGATCTTGTTGTTAAGTTCTTGCTCATGATAAAATAATTTGGCACTAAAATTGTTTAACTATTTTTAACTAAATAGTTCGGCAAAACTAACTATTTTTGTAATGAACAACAATATAAAATACATAGATATGAAAACTAATTATTTTTCTTGGACAAAATCGACCTCAATTTTTTATCTAATTATAGGTTTTAGCATGCTAATAGTTTCTTGTGGATCATATAAAAACAGTACTTACTACAATCGTGATGGAATTTACGAATCTGAAGAAAATGAAAGTAATACTGCTGAAAAAAATGTTGATAAATATAAGAACTATTTTAGTGCTCTAAGAGAAAAGAACGAACAAGATCAAGTTTTTACGGATGTAGAAAATTACTCTTCAATTCAAGACACAGTAATTAATCAATCTGGAACTGAAAAAGGTAATTACTCAGGATGGGGAAATAACCAACAACCCATTAATGTTACTATTTATGATAACAATTGGGGTTGGAATAATTGGGGTTATAATTCTCTTTGGAATTATGGCTGGAATTGGAATTTAGGATGGAATTCCTGGTATGGACCTAACATAGGATACGGGTGGGGTTGGAATAATTGGTATGGCCCTAATATTGGATGGGGATGGGGATGGAATAATTGGTGGGGACCTAATTATGGCTATTATGGTTGGAGTGGATACAATTATAATAATCCATATTATTATTCTTACAGCAATGGTGTTCGTGGAGGTCATTCAAGCGATCGTGTTTCAGGAAGATATGATTTTGGTAGAACCGGAATTGCAAGCACTAGAGACAATTCTTCAATAGGTAGAAGAAATAGTTTTACGAATGGAGTTAGAAATTCTGATCAAAGTCCATCAAGAAGCTTCAATAGCATTAGGTCTAATGATGCTAATCCAAGATCAATTAATAATAACCCTAGAGAATACACACCAACAAGAATTGAAACAGCTACTCCAAGAAGCAATAGTGAAACACCAAGAAATTTTAGCCCTGTAAGAGTTGAAACCCCTAGTCCAAGAAGCGAGGTTTCAACACCAAGAAGTTATTCCCCAAGCCCAAGTTCAGGTGGTGGTGGAAGTTTTGGTGGTGGTAGATCAGGTGGTTCTGGTGGAGGTGGTAGAAGATAATTTAGTTATTTTATAACATCCAAAACACTTCAATGAAAATGAAAAAAAATATCATTCTAATTATGTTAGGTTTTTTTAGCTCATTTATATATAGTCAAGATATAAGTGATGCGCTAAGATATTCTCAAGAGAATTTACTCGGAACTGCAAGATTCAGCGCTATGAGTGGTGCCTTCGGCGCCTTAGGAGGAGACTTTTCGTCGGTAACTGTAAATCCTGCAGGATCAGCAATTTTCTTGACCAATCAAGTGGCTTTAACAACTAGTTCATATGGTGTTAATAATAAGTCAAACTATTTCGGATCAAGAGATGTAGAAAATTCAATTACAGCTGATATCAATCAATTAGGAGCTGTATTTGTTTTTAAAAATACAGATAGGAATAGTGAGTGGAGTAAATTTAGCTTTGCCTTAAACTATGAAAATGCAAATAATTTAGACAATGTTGTTCTATCCTCTGGAACAAATCCTACAAACTCTATTGGAGAATATTTCAAGTACTATGCCAATAGAAATAATGGAGTTTCAATATTAAATCTTCAAACTCAACCTAGAGAATCTATTACTGATTTATATGATTATTTAGGTACTAATTATGGATTCGGAGTTCAACAGGCTTTTTTAGGTTATCAAGCTTACATTATTGACCCTGCTTCAAACTATAATGAATCAAACAATAGAGAATATGTTTCATTAATCCGTTCTAACGGAGGAGATTACAAACAAAAAAACTATTTTAAAACAAATGGTTATAATGGCAAACTATCTTTTAACGCATCAGGCCAATATAAAGATAAATTTTACTTTGGAATTAACATCAATTCTCGATTTATAGATTACACACAAAATACAAGTTTTCTTGAAAGTAATTCGAATGACAGCGCGCTAGGAGTTAAAAGACTTCAATTTGATAATGAATTAACCACTTTTGGAAATGGAATTTCTTTCCAATTAGGCGCAATTGCTAAGCTAAACAAACAAGTTCGTTTAGGGATAGCCTATGAATCTCCAACGTGGTATGAAATTTATGATAAACTTTCTCAAGGGATTTCATCATTTAGCGTAAATGCTACGGGCGATTTACCAGAAGTAAGGGTGAATCCAATGGTAATAAATGTTTACGAACCTTACCAATTGACTACTCCAGGAAAATGGACTGGTAGTTTAGCTTACATTTATAAAAAATCGGGATTACTTAGTATAGATTATTCAATGAAAGATTATTCAAATATTGAATTTTCTCCTAACGGTGATTATAGAGAGTTGAATTCAGAGATAAACAGCAAACTTGGTCTTGCCACTGAATTAAGAATTGGAGGTGAATATAGAATTAAAGCGATTAGTTTAAGAGCGGGTTATCGATCTGAAAAAAGCCCATACACGAATCAAACTTCTATTGGTAATTTAACAGGATATTCAACAGGATTTGGATATAATTTTGGCGGGACTAAATTAGATATTACTTATTCTCATTCTCAAAGAGAATATCAAAAACAATTTTTCAATGTTGGAATGACTGATTATTCCAAAATAAATTCAGTCATGAACAATATTATTATTTCAATGACTTTTGAATTATAAAATATAATTTTTCTTTTAAAAGGCTGTCTAATGAGACAGCCTTTTTTTTGATAAGTTCTTTAAAACCAATTTTAAAGAAAATGAAATTCATTTAATAAAAAAAGCACTTGATGTCTCAAGTGCTTTATAAATAAAAAAAATTATTTAAATTTATTTTTTTTCAGCCATTTTAGAACAACATCCTGCTTTTTTTTCTTTATCGCAAGATTTTGTTTCTTTAGCACATTCTTTTTTATCTGCTGCTTTTGGTTTTTTCTCTTGAGCATTTACACTCATAGTTGCTGTAAAAAGAGACAAAGCTAAAACCGTAATTAAGTTTTTCATATTTATTATTTTTTTAGATTAATATTCCTAATGTAAAAATAATACTATTTTTTAAATATTTATATAACTTTAATATTTTTTTATTAAAGTCAAATAGTAAATAGAAAATCAAATAATGTAAAAATAATTATGATATTTGTAAAAAGTAAACCTATGAAAAATATTAGAATATCATTATTACTGGTACTTATTACTACAATTAGTTTTGCTCAAGTTAAACCTACAAAATACATCAAATCAATTTCAAAAGAATCTTTAAAGTCGAATCTTTACGTTATTGCATCTGATGAAATGGAAGGTCGAGATACTGGTTCAAAAGGACAAAAGAAAGCAGGAGAATATTTAATTTCACAATATGAAAAAGCTGGGATTTCGTTCCCTGATGGTGCCACAGATTATTACCAAAGAATACCATCGGCTTCATTAAGTTCCAGAAGAAATGGAAATTTACCCGACTCAGAAAATGTTTGGGCCTACATACAAGGATCCGAAAAACCAAATGAAATTCTAGTTATTTCAGCTCATTACGATCATATTGGAATAAAAAATGGTGCTATACATTATGGCGCAGATGATGATGGATCTGGAACAGTTGCTGTTTTAGAAATTGCGAAAGCCTTTCAAAAAGCAAAAAAAGAAGGAAATGGACCAAAACGTTCCATACTTTTTTTACATGTTACGGGTGAAGAACATGGACTTCTAGGATCAAAATATTACTCAGAAAATCCTTTATTTCCAATAGCTAACACAATTACAGATATCAATATTGACATGATTGGACGTCGTGATGATTTGCATAAAGATTCTAATAATTATGTTTATATTATAGGTTCCGACTATTTATCATCAGATCTATATACTATTTGTGAAGAAGCAAATAAAAATTTCATAAATATAAATTTGGATTATACTTTTAATGATAAAAATGATCCAAACCGATTTTACTATCGATCAGACCATTACAATTTTGCAAAAAAAGGAATTCCATCCGTGTTTTTATTTAATGGTGTTCATTCAGATTACCACAAACCTACTGACACGGCAGATAAAATAGAATTTGACGCTTTAGAAAAAAGAACCCAATTGGCTTTTGCAATAGCATGGGAATTAGCAAATAGAGACCATCGACCAGTAGTAGACAAATCAGAAAATTAATTCGGGAAATTATAAATTTCAAATAAATAAAAACAAAAAACCATTTTACTTTCGTAAAATGGTTTTTTCAAAAAGAGCCGGCGGAGGGACTCGAACCCACGACCTGCTGATTACAAATCAGCTGCTCTAGCCAACTGAGCTACGCTGGCGACTAATTTCGAGTGCAAATATAGAATT
>CANHHG010000086.1 GCA_947460615.1 Bacteroidota bacterium | reverse complement strand
TCGAAAAATATACTCTAAGATAATTGACAACTATTTAGAAAAATTATTGGGTGGTGAGATCAAAGAGGAACTTTACGAACAAGAAATGTTTGAAAAATTCCACGAATTTTTGAAGAATTATTTTAAAAATTTGGGATTTGATTTTGAATTGGAATAAAGTAAATTAGTACTATTAATAAACTCTTTATTTCAAAAAACTAATCAATTATCCTTCTTAGTTCAGCAGATTGATTAGGATAACCAACTAAACCCCAATTAATTTTTCTAATATTTTCAGAACTATAATTTAATATTTTTATATTATGATTTTTGTAAATCTCAATTAATTCATTTTCTATAACATCACTATTTGCATAACAATCTCCTAATGTGAAACTTACATTTAAGTTTTTAAGCGCAATAGCCCCATTATTTTGACCATACCCGCCTGCATCACAAACAATAAAAATATCTAATTTATTTTTTATTAAAAATAACTCAAATCCCATATTTTCAAGTGGAATAAAAAAACAATATAAATTTAAGCCTAAATTATTTTGAAAAATATTTAATCTAACATTTGTTAATGAATCATTAATTAAAGCAACATAAAAACCACTTGATATTATTTTGCTTGGAGCAGATTTTTGATAATTACTTTTTAATTCCGTATTGTCTTTTATTTCATCGCTTTGGTAATATAAAGCACCCTCTAAATTAACTAAATAATCACAATCTGTATAAAAAAATAGACGTATATTTTGATTTTCCAAAATAGATCTTGGATTATTTGGATCAAAAATATTTAGAGGTGCCATATCAATACCACTAGAAGGATACCATAAAGATTGAAATTCTTCTTGAAACAAGTCGTCAATTAAAACCTTTGGTAGATTTTTAAAAATCGATTTAAGCTGTTCTATATTCACAATCTAAATTAAAAAAGATTATTAACAATTAAATTCCATAAAGCATTTCTACTAGGACAATGGCCTTGACCAATATTTAAATTACCTGTTTCAACAAAATTATTATCAAGAAAATTTGATAATAGATTTTGAGTATATAAAGTTGGAGGTACAGCAAAAACATAGTTCAATTTAACTCCTCTAATAAACACCAGATCTGTAATTTTATTTATCGGAAAATTAATTATATTTAGGTTAATATTTCTTCTTTCATCTGATGTTAATTTAATCCCATGCGTAGGCAATAAATCAAGAATAAGAATATTTTTCTTAGCCAACTCAATTAAAGCAATTCTTCGAGTTGGAAGATTATTATTACGGATATTTGGAAAAACACCGGAAAAAATTTGCTGTAAATACTTGTCATTATCAGTAGTTAACTGTTGGTCTAGTAAATGTTCTGAAAACATATAATTATTTAAGGTTTCTGGCCCAGATTCACAAATAATTAACCTTAATTGTTTTTCTGGCAAATAATATTTTTTATATATTTTATCATAATAATAGTTCCAATTTTTTTCAAAACTTTGATATGTTTCAAAATTTCTTTTATTATAAACACGATTTGAAATAATAGCTAATAAACTATTGTACTGAACCTCCTCCATATTTTTAAAATTTATAATTAATCTAACAAACATAAATATTCTAAACCGATAAAAAAAATAATTGAAATACTTACAATCAACACAATTTCAATCACATTAATAACGTTCTAAAATAAAAAAAGCTATGAAAACTATCTATTTTTTATTGGGATGTTTTATCACTTTTAATGTGAATGCGCAACAATGGAGCCCTACCCAACTGGCAAAAGCAAACACCGCAAAAGAAGTTAAGGAACTTACATTTGAAGAAAAACAAATAATAATGTACTTGAACTTAGCCCGAATGTACCCTAAAGATTATAAACGGATTGAGTTGAATACCAAAAATCAAGAATGGAAGTATTATGCTGACAATTCCTATTTTGTTTCACTTGTGGCCACACTTGACTCAATGGAACCAGTTAATCCTATTTATTTCAATCGTGAAATGTACTCTTTAGCAAAATGTTTTTCTAAAGAAAAATATGAATCAAATAAAATGGGTCATGATAGAAAAAAATGTCCCGGCGGTTTTACTGGAGAATGTATTTCTTATGGATTTAATAAAGGATTGGAAATAATAAACCAACTGCTAATTGATGAAGGTGTTGAAAGCCTTGGACACAGAGAACTTTGCTTAGCAAATGGTTTTAAATCTATTGGTGTAAAAATAAACGAGCACAAAAGTTATGACTCCTTCGCAATTTTAGATTTTAATTAATTCATTATAAAACCTAATTAATTAAAAAACCCTAACGTTGGTTAGGGTTTTTTTTATTTATTATTTTATGACTACTTATTTCTTTCTAAAGATATATCTCGTAATAAAAATACCATCGCCATCTCCTTTACCCGCATCACTTTCTACACCGCTTACAATATTGAATAAATCCCAACCTTCACTGCTGTATTTATTTAACATTGATGTAATCATAGCATCGTTAGAAGCTATATTTTGAAAGTTAATACCCACAAAACTGTAAAAATTCACTAATGTAGATTCTTTTAAATCGTCAATTTTAACGTCACTTCTGTCTTTATCCGTTTTTTCTTTACCTTCTTTAGATCTAACAGTGGTGAATTGAGTGTAATCAACTTCAGTTCCATTTTCAATTATACGAGATCTACCAATTCCTCCAGGTACAATAGACTCAATTGAAGTTACAATTTTATACTTAAATGTTTGTGACTCTACTCCCATTGTTAAGAATAGAAAGCCAAGTAAAATAATTTTTTTCATGTTTTTAGTTTATATTAATATTTCTTCAAAAACAGAATTTTTTATCATTATTTTAAAATAATATTATACTAATTATAACAAATGCTTCACAGATTTTTTTTGTGAAGCAGCGCTGTTTGATTATCTTTGCAAGGATTTTGAAGTCGTTTTAAGAAAATAACAACCTATAAATTCCGTTTTCGATTAAATTCTAAAATTATTATCCAATATACGCTCATGCTAAAAGATATTGATTCATTTATTACCACTGCATTAATAGAAGACATTGGCAATGGAGATATTACCAGCTTAGCAACTATCGATAAAGAACAAAAAGGCGAGGCGGTTTGTTATGTAAAAGAAGATTGCATAATCGCAGGTATAGAATTGGCTCATATGATTTGCACTCAAGTTGATCCAAAGTTAACGGTTTCATTTACAGCTGTTGATGGTGAATTCGTTAGTAAGAATACTTCAATAGGCACTATAAAGGGTTCCATTCAATCTATTCTAAAATTGGAGCGATTACTACTAAACTGCATGCAAAGGATGAGCGGCATTGCCACAAAAACCAATTACTTTTCTAAATTAATAGCCCCATTTAATGTTAAATTACTAGACACCAGAAAAACAACTCCGAATTTTAGAGTTTGTGAAAAATGGGCCGTAAAAATTGGTGGAGGTGTAAACCATCGTTTTGGATTGTACGATCAGGTACTAATTAAAGACAATCATATTAAAGCTGCCGGAGATATTAAAAATGCTGTTGAATCTTGTGAAAAATACATGAACGACAATCACTTGAAAATTCCAGTTGTTGTTGAAGTGAAAAATATTGAAGAGTTTAACAGTATAAAAGAATATGAAATTATAGACCGGATTTTGGTAGACAATTTTAAACCAATTGAGATTATAGAATTACTAAAACACAATACTACTAATAAAATAATTGAAGCATCTGGCGGTATAAATGGTAGTAATATCATTGATTATGCTAAAACAGGGATTGATTATGTCTCCTTAGGGGATTTAACTCACCATGTAAATTCGATAGATATTTCCCTTAAAATTATATAAAATGTTATTTGAAAATGAAATTGCAAAAGTGGGTTATCTAAGTAGATCAGTACCTGAGGGAATCGATTTGAAAGAAGCCATTTTAAAACTTAAAATTGAAAAAAACGCAGTCATATTAGCTCACTATTATGTGAGTGAAGACATCCAATCTATTGCGGATTTTGTAGGAGATAGTTTGGCTTTAGCCCAAGCATCAAAAAAACAATCTTCAGATATAATTGTTTTTTGCGGTGTTCATTTTATGGCAGAAACCGCAAAAATATTAAACCCTAACACCAAGGTACTTTTGCCTGACTTAAATGCGGGTTGCTCATTGGCTGATTCTGCACCAGAATCGGAATTCATTGCGTTTAAAAATCAATATCCTGATGCTGTGGTGGTTAGTTATATAAATTGCAGCTCTGAAATAAAAGCATTAAGCGATTATATTTGTACTTCTTCTAATGCCATTGATATCGTTAATTCAATTCCTAAGGACAAAAGAATCATTTTTGCTCCAGATAAAAACTTAGGGATGTTTGTTCAAAAAGTAACTGGTCGTGAATTAATTCTATGGGATGGAGCTTGTATTGTGCATGTCAATATTTCAATTGATAAATTAAATGCTTTACTAGTAACTCATCCTGATGCGGAATTAATTGCCCATCCAGAATGTTTGCCAGAAGTTTTAAATAAAGCCTCGTTTGTAGGCTCTACCTCAGCGTTATTAAATTATGTACAAACCTCTTCAACTAATAAATTTATTGTTGCTACTGAAGCAGGAATATTGTACAAAATGAAACAATCGGTTCCGAATAAAACGATTATTCCAGCTCCGGCATTAGAGACCAATTCTTGTGCTTGCTCCGAATGTCCGTATATGAAAATGAATACACTTGAAAAACTATACAATGCATTGTACTATGAAGCACCAGAAATTCAAGTGAATGTAAAAACACAAATTGGCGCACTGAAAGCTCTAAATAACATGCTTGCAATAAAATAAAATGAAGCAATCATACGATATTGTAATTGTAGGTTCTGGAATAGCGGGATTGAGCACGCTTTTGTATTTATCAGAAACATCCATTTATAAAGCAGGCCAACTTTCTATTGGCTTGTTGGTTAAAGGTGCTTTAGATCAAACCAATACCAATTGGGCACAAGGCGGAATTGCAGCTGTTAAAGCGCTGGGTGATCATTTTGAAAAACACATTAATGATACCCTTAATGCTGGCGCATTTTCTAATGATAAAAAAATTGTAGAGAAAGTAATTCAATCCGCACCGAACTTAATTGAAGATTTAATTGATTGGGGGGTACAATTTGATAAAAAAAATAATAGCGAGTTTGATTTAGCACAAGAAGGTGGACATAGTGATGCTAGAATTTGGCACAAAGAAGACCAAACCGGGAAGGACATTCAATCGTCATTAATAAATAAAATTAAAGATCTTGACCACGTTGATCTATTTGAATACACCACATTGATCAATGCCGAAAAATCAAAAAATAATACCTTTTCAATTCAACTATTTGACATAAAAAATAATGCTATCAATACCACAAATTGCAGTAAACTGGTATTAGCAACCGGAGGTATTGGTGGGTTATTTGAGAAATCAACCAATCAAGAAATTGCAACTGGGGACGGTATTTGTATCGCTAATAAGTTAGGCGTTGCTATTGAAAATTTATCCTACATTCAGTTTCACCCAACTGGACTATATCAAGAAGGTAGAATTTCTTTCTTAATATCCGAAGCACTAAGAGGTTCGGGGGCCATATTGAAGAATGAAAAAGAGAAAGAATTCATGTTTAAATACGATGAACGGTTGGATTTAGCCCCAAGAGATATCGTTTCAAGAGCTATTTCTAATGAAATAAATCAACAAAAACTGCCCTATGTATATTTGGACGCCACCAAAATTGACCCTGTAATTATTGACCATCATTTTCCCAACATTAAAAAAGAGTGCTTTAATAGATTAGGAATCAATATTCAAAAAGACCTTATTCCTGTTGTTCCGGTGCAACATTATTCTTGTGGAGGTGTTAAGGTGAATGAATTTGGAGAAACTTCCATAAGTGGTTTATTTGCCATTGGCGAAGTGGCGTCTACAGGATTGCATGGAGCAAATAGATTGGCATCCAATTCATTACTAGAAGCCATAGCTTTCGCAAAATTTTCAATTCCTGCATTAACTGATACCTTCTATAAAAATCAATTTTCAGAAACGGAAATGGAAGTATCTAAGTTTTTAAAAGTAGAAAAAAGTGAAATTCAAAAAATTATAAGCTCCTCTGCAGGAATTATTAAATCTAATGAGGGGTTAATCCAAGCTATGCAACTACTTTTAGAAATAAAATCCAATGCAGTTGAAAGTGCTGAATTTAGCTTACCCAATTATGAAGCAAATTGCCTTTTAGAAACTGCCATAATTTTAATTCAAGATGCTTTAAATCAAAAGGAAAATAAAGGAGTCTATTTTAATATTGATTTGATAAATAAAAATTAGTTTGATTTACTCATTTTCTGTTTTATTAATGTCACTGTTGGCGTGATTAATGAAACTAGAATTCCTAGAGGAAACACTTCCATATAAGTATATAAAAGTACCACTATTGGATTTTTGTAGGCTTCTTTCATCTGTTCCATTTCCAAAGTTTTAGCCGCAAGTTCTTCAGGCTTAGCATTTTTCAATACGATGTTACTATAATTCTCCATAAATTCTGGGTAGAAATTATAATAAATAACCAGCCATACCAAAACAT
>CANHHG010000085.1 GCA_947460615.1 Bacteroidota bacterium | reverse complement strand
GTTTTCAAATAACCATTGTATTCCTTCAAAAAATGCTTTCATCTTAGTTCAAGTATTATATTTACATTTGCAAAAGTATAAAATATCCATATGATTACAAGTCTTTTTAAGAAATCTACCCCAATAAATTTTGCATTTATTTTTTTAATGCTACTATTTTTCTTTTTAACTACTCAATTTCATCAAGTTGGAACTGTTTTCTCCTTTGGCTTCTTAGCTAAAAAAACGATTTTATTTATTACCATCTTTGCTTGTTTCTTTACTGGAAACTTTATCATAAAAAAGAATGGACTCAGCAAAGACAGCGCTTTTATGATATTATTTTATTTATTATTGCTGCTTTTCTTCCCTTCCGTAATGAATAATTTTAAGTTGTTTTTGGCTAACTTTTTTATACTATTAGCGTTAAGAAGACTCTTCTCTTTACAAACTTCAAAATCACAAAAAGAAAAAATATTTGATGCCTCATTATGGGTTTTTGTAGCCTCCTTGTTTCATTTTTGGAGTATTCTTTTTATAATATTGGTTTTTATCAGCATTCTTTTTCACACTGCACGAGATTATAGGACCTGGTTTTTGCCTTTTATTGCTTTTTTTATTTCCATGGTGTTATTGTTCTTTTTTGATTTGGTTTTTGATGCCGATAACGTCGGAAAATTAATAGCAAATTCAGGAAGTAATCTAGAAATTAATTATTTTATTAATAATTATCAAAATTTAGCGCTATCACTTTTTGCAACAATTTCGCTATTTTTTATTGCCAATTTAGGGTTCACCATATCAAATCGCCCTATTATTCTTCACTCTACGTATAAGAAAATCATTGCTGCATTTTTTATTGGACTAATGGTCTTTCTATTTTCACCCAACAAAAGCAACGATATTCTGATCTTTACATTTGTGCCTTTGGCTTATGCAATGACTATTTTTGTAGAAACGCCGCAATCGAAAGCGAAAACGGAATTGTTCTTTTTAGCGGTAGTAGGTTGTAGTCTATTTTCGTTTTTCTCTCAATTATAATTTGCTTCCAAAAGCCAAATCACCAGCATCTCCAAGACCTGGGACAATATAATTTTTTTCATTAAGCTTTTGATCGATAGAAGCAATCCAAAGATGACAATAATCGGGTAAATGCGATTCTAAGTATTTTACACCTTCTGGAGCGGCAATAACCACCGCCAAATGAATCTCTTTAGGAGTACCTTTAGCAATTAATTTATTAAATACGGCAACGATTGATTGACCGGTTGCCAACATTGGATCAACTAAAATTAAATTGGCGCCCTGGATATCCGAAACCGCTTCGTATTCAACTTTTATTTCAAAATCATTATCGTTATTAGGATGAAACCGGTAAGCTGAAATAAATCCGTTTTCAGCGCCATCAAAATAATTCAAAAAACCATTGTGCAAAGTCAATCCGGCTCTTAATATGGAACAAATAATTATTTTATCATTTATGGCTGCAGACTTTTTGGTGTCCAATGGAGTAGCGATTTCCCAATTTTTATAGTTGAATTCTTTACTCATTTCGTAGGCCAATATTTCCCCTATACGCTCAATGTTTCTTCTAAATCTAAGTCGGTCTTTCTGAATAGTATGATCTCTAATTTCTCCTAGAAAATGATTTAAAACGCTATTTCTTTCAGATAAATGATGAATTTTCATAAAATTGGGATTAATATTTCAACGTTAAAAGTATAAAAAGTATCTTTGCCTTTTAAATCACAAAGATATGTTTTCAAAATTAGCTTATTCCGTATTTGAACAAAGTATTCAAGATTATCATCAATTTGATAATGTGGACCAACCAATTAATAACCCTTTTCCGAAAGATAATTTCGAGCATTTATTGTATCACAAAAATTGGATTGATACGGTTCAATGGCATTTTGAAGACATCATTCGTGATCCAAATATCGATCCAGTTGCAGCGCTAACATTAAAAAGAAGAATCGACGCTTCCAACCAAGAGCGTACCGATATGGTGGAATACATCGACAGTTATTTCTTACAAAAATACAGCCATGTTACTGTAAAAGCGGGTGCGAAAATCAATTCAGAAAGTCCCGCTTGGGCATTTGATAGATTATCAATTCTAGCTTTGAAAATTTATCATATGAATGAAGAAGCAACTCGTGAAGAAGCTTCTGCAGAGCACCGTCAAAAATGTCAAGAGAAATTAAACGTGCTTTTAGAGCAAAGAACGGATCTTTCAACTGCAATTGAGGAATTGCTACTTGACTTTGAAAATGGGGACAAATTCATGAAAGTCTACAAGCAAATGAAAATGTACAACGACGATGATTTAAATCCTGTGTTGTATCAGAACAAAAAATAATTGACACTTTAAATTGTCAAAACCAATTGAACATATAGCCGTCATGAGACTTTCCGCAATGGGAGATGTCGCCATGACGGTTCCTGTTTTAAGGGCTTTTAACGAAAAATATCCCACCGTTAAAATTACCGTTATTTCAACTCCTTTTTTTCAACCTTTATTTAATGAACTTCCAAACGTTACCTTTTTGTCATTTGACAAAAAAGGAAAACACAAGGGGTTTTTAGGATTGTTTCGATTGTTTCTAGAACTACGAAAAGGTAAAATCGATGCTTTCGCCGATTTACATAACGTAATGCGTTCAAAAGTAATCAGAGGTTTATTTGCCTTGAGCGGGAAAAAAGTGGCTTTCACCGACAAAGCAAGAAAAGAAAAAAAAGAAGTTACGCGGGCGGTGAATAAAATTTTCAGACCACTTCCAACTGTTTTTGAAAGACATGCAAATGTGTTTTCAGCACTTGGTTTTCCAATAGAGTTTTCCAATCCTACTTTTCCCGAGAAATCAAAATTATCCTCAGAAATTTTATCAGTTGTAGGAGAAAAAAATGAAAAATGGATAGGAATTGCTCCATTTGCACAGCACGATTCTAAAGTGTATCCTTTGGATTTAATGGAAAAAGTAATTGATCAATTGGCGGAAAACCCAAATCATAAGATTTTACTTTTTGGTGGAGGGAAAAAGGAAATCGAAACCATAGAAATGCTTTCAAAATCGCATAATAACGTAATCTCTGTAGCAGGGAAATTAAAATTCAACCAAGAAATTCATCTCATCAGCAATTTAGACGTGATGTTATCTATGGATTCCGGAAACGGACATATTGCTGCTATTTTAGGAGTAAAAACCCTCACACTTTGGGGAGCAACGCATCCGTATTTAGGCTTTTCACCTTTCAATCAGCCCGAAGAAAACAGCTTGGTTTCTGATAGGAATTTGTATCCAAACTTACCGACATCCATTTATGGAAATAAAAAAGTCAATGGTTACGAAGACGCCATGCGCACGATTTTGCCGGAAAGAGTAGTTGAAAAAGTCAATTTCAATTTACTAAAATCTGCAATCTAAATTCTCAAATCTTAAATCGCTTAAACGTCGTCGAAGTCAACGAAAATGGTTTCAGACGTTGGATGCGCTTGACACGTTAAAACCAATCCTTCGGCCAATTCTTTATCGGTAAGAATAGAATTTTTCTTCATTTCAGCAGTTCCCACAGTCACTCTCGCCATGCAGCTGCTGCAAATTCCACCTTGGCAAGAATAGGGAGCGTCAATTCCTTGTTTCAAAGCCGCGTCTAGAATAGTTTGCTTTTGCGACATTTCGAAAGTCGTTTCTTCATCGTCCACTAAAATGGTGATTTTGGAATGACCGCCCAACGATTCTTGGATTTTATTTTCAGAAGTAGAACTAGTAAAAAGTTCGAATTTTATATTTTTTTCAGGAACATTTTGCTCTTTTAAAACGGCCGAAACCGTGTTGATCATTTCTTCCGGTCCACACAAATAGAATTTGTCAAAAGACAATTCTTTGTGTTTGTTATTCAAGACAAAATTTACGGCTGCTTTATCAATTCGTCCAAAAAGTTCGTTTTCAACTTTCGCTTGAGTGTATGAATAATGCACAAAAAAGCGTCCAACATAGTGTGATTGCAAATCGTGTAATTCTTGATGAAAAATAGTGTCTTCAGGCGATTTATTTCCGTAAACCAATACAAAAGTACTTTTTGGTTCGCTAGTTAAAACGCTTTTAGCAATCGACATAATTGGGGTGATTCCGCTACCAGCTGCAAAAGCCGCGTAATTTCGTTGGCGATCGTGTTGCGGTTCAAAGGTAAATTTTCCTTCCGGACTTCCCACTTCAAGAAGGTCTCCCGCTTTTAATTTTGCATTAGCAAACTGTGAAAACAATCCGTTTTTAACTGCTTTCACTGAAATTCTCAATTCGCCACTTTCCGGAGAAGAACAGATAGAATAGGCACGACGAATTTCTTCCCCGTCTAAAGTTAATTTCAAGTTGAGGTATTGTCCAGCAACGAATTGATAGTTGGATTGTAATCCAGATGGAACATTAAAAAGGATGGAAACGGCGTCTTTGGTTTCGCGTTTTACTTCTTTAATGTTTAATTTATAAAATGACGACATTGATTTATTTTTTTGCAAAGATAGCAAACGAATTAGGTTTCTGAAAATGAATGGGTTTTAAAAATTATATACCTAAATGTATTATGTATAAGAAACTTATGTATATTTGCTTTTTAAAATGAGATGACTTCGTGTCTCACAATGAACCAAAAAATGAAAAATTCACAATTATACAAAGGAAGTTTAAACACCATAATCATGAAATTGCTGGAGGAAAACGGCAAAATGTATGGTTATGAAATCACTCAAAAGGTAAAAGCGATTACGCTTGGCGAACTCCAAATTACCGAAGGTGCTTTGTATCCTGCGTTGCACAAACTAGAAGCGGAAGGCTTGCTTGATGTAGAAGTTGAAAAAGTAGACAACCGATTGAGAAAGTATTACAAACTCACTGAATCCGGAACCAAAGAAACGGTAAATCGTTTGGCTGAATTGGAAGATTTTATTAGAAACATGCAAAGTTTAGTGAATCCAAAATTAGACGCAATATGAAACTAACCCCCGCTCAAATCTCAAAAATAGATGATATTTTAGGATATCATGGTTTACACTTTTTAGATTTTAAACTTGAAATTAAAGATCACATTGCAACTCAAATAGAAGATTTGTGTAAAAATCAAAATAACACTTTTGAAGAAGCGTTGACAATAGTTTTGAAAGCGTGGGAATCTAGTTTGGTTTTAAAAGAAAGTATTTGGATTAGCACCAAACGTAGTTTTTCAGTTATAGTTTTAAATACAATTAAGAAGCGTTATATTTATTATAATTCAATTTTTCTTCTTGTTTTTATTGTACTTTCCATTTTCTATTTTTTCAATATGGAAGAGTTCGAAACAACAAATATCAAAAACATAATGTTTGTTACTAGCACAGTTTTATTTTTATTTTTATCTAGTTTGCAATATTTAATTTCACTAAATAAACAAGA
Organism: Bacteroidota bacterium; assembly: GCA_947460615.1. GTDB lineage: Bacteria > Bacteroidota > Bacteroidia > Flavobacteriales > Flavobacteriaceae > Flavobacterium. The sequence continues at coordinate 1,294 of CANHHG010000085.1, read as the reverse complement.
AACAAGTTATTCTTATGAGTTTAGTAGAATTTATAAAATGGCTACAATCTTTTGGTTTTTTGACGTTGCTTCTTACTTTGTTAGAGGAATTTATCCAAATATTTTATGGAAGGCAATGGTTGTTGCTTATTTCCCTATTGCAATTTATTGCTTTATAAAACACATTCAATTTAAGAAGCGTTTAAATATTGTGTAATATGAAACTAACCCCCGCTCAAATAGACCAAATTTGTCAACAAAAAGTTAAACAAATTCTGAATATCATTTTTTTAAAGAAATTTGTAATTAATAAAAAAAAATAAAAAAACATAAAAAAACATGAAAAATTCTTATCTATTTGTAATTATGTTGCTAACTATGGTTGGTTATTCTCAAGAAAAAGTAGCTGATACTATTAAGAAAAAAGACAATATAGCGGTAACTTATTGTGGTTTAAACGTATCGTTTAATGATAATTTTAACTTGAACAATAAACTGAGTAATTCAAACCTTCCTGAGTTGAAAACCTCAATTCCTGAATTTGTGTTTGGGATCAACTTTTTCGGAAAAAAATATTCTGGGGATTTAGAATTTGCTTTTTCATATGATAAATCTGATAAAGGAGAAAATGAAACAAGACAAGCAGGTTTTAACACCCGAGTACGAGTTCATTATAATCTTATAAACCGCGAAAAAGTTGCTTTTACGACAGGATTATCAATGGCTTACGTGGGAACAGAATATGATATTTTCAACAAAAACAATACGATTGATTTAAACAATTTAGAACCAAACAATAATAGCGGACATATCAATTTTACAAATGGTATGCTTTATTTTGGCCCTTCAACTTCGTTCTACTTATTTAGAAAGTCGAATTGGAATATCCGATTAAATGTAGGGTATGAGTTTGCTTTAACACGAGGAAGGTACCATTCTGAATTTGGAAGTATATTGAATAATATAGGAGAATCCGGAAAAAATCGTTTTGTATTTGGAATTGTATTTTAGTAAATTACATGAAACTTACCCCCACCCAAATAGACCAACTTTACACTTTCACGAAACAACATTACGTAGAATATTACGACTTGCAAACCGAGCTAGTCGATCATTTGGCCAACGCCATTGAACTAGAATGGGAAAGCAATCCAACGCTGTCATTTGAAACCCTTTTAAATAAAGAATTTAAGAAATTTGGCGTTTTCGGTTTTATGGATGTGGTGGAGGAAAAACAAAAAGCGATGAATAAGATCTACAATAAATTGGTTTGGGGACATTTCAAAACGTTTTTTAAATTACCTCAAATAATTGG
>CANHHG010000084.1 GCA_947460615.1 Bacteroidota bacterium | reverse complement strand
TGACGAGAGAGTTATGCGTTTCTTAACTGTAAGTTTAGATAAACACGCAATCTCTTGGGCTGAAAGAAGAAGAGCTAAATTAAAATCATCTAAAGCATAATCATTATGTCAACATTACAACAATCGGCTTCAGGAAAAAAAGACGGAGATATCAGATATCTTACACCTTTGAACATAGAAACAAATAAATTAAAAAAATATTGTCGTTTCAAAAAATCAGGTATCAAATATATTGATTATAAAGATGCAGATTTCTTATTGAAATTCGTTAATGAGCAAGGTAAAATTCTTCCTCGTCGTTTAACAGGAACTTCATTGAAATACCAAAGAAAAGTGTCAGTAGCGGTAAAAAGAGCACGTCACTTAGCTTTAATGCCATATGTGGCGGATTTATTAAAATAATTAAAAATTAACAGTTGTTGTTCCGCTATTGCGGGACTAACTTCTAATAACAAAGGACAACAACATGGAACTTATATTAAAAAAAGACGTTCAAAACTTAGGATTTAAAGATGACGTGGTAACTGTAAAAAATGGTTACGGTCGTAATTTTTTAATTCCTCAAGGCTATGCACATTTAGCAACTGCTTCTGCAAAGAAAGTATTAGCTGAAAACCTAAAACAAAGAGCGCACAAAGAAGCTAAAGTAGTTAGTGATGCACAAGCGTTAGCTGAAGCATTAAAAGCTATTGAAATTAAAATCTTTGCAAAAGCAGGTGGTGAAAAATTATTCGGTTCTATTACCAATATTGACATCGCTGAAGCATTAGCAAAAGGGGGTCAAGAAATTGACAGAAAATTCATCACTAGTGGAATTGTAAAAAGAACTGGAAAATATTCAGCTTCTGTTCGTTTACACAGAGATGTAATTGTTGAATTATCATATGAAATCATTGCTGAAAAAGCATAATTTCTAAATTCATATCACTAAATCCCGATGAAAGTCGGGATTTTTTTTTAATCTGAATTTTTTTCAGGTTGGTATCTTAAAAATTAAATTTGCATCTGATTAAAGATGTTGACCTGAACAACTGTGATCAGGCGAAGCAAATAAATTCGGCATCAATGAAATATACTAGACTAACCAAAGAACAATTTGAAGAAATGAATGCTGAATTCAGTAACTTTCTTGCAACCCAAGCTATCGATAAAGCAGAATGGGATCAAATTAAAATTGAAAAACCGGAAGTAGCTGAACAAGAGTTGGACGTTTTTTCTGATTTAGTTTGGGAAGGAGTGCTTTCAAAAACAGAATTTTTAGAGCATTTTTCAAAAAATCATATTTTTCTTTTTCAATGTTTTGATACTTATGTGAAATCTATTGTCTTAAAATCGCAAGTTCCAGAAGTTGATTTTTTGACTAAAGAGGGATTACACTGGTTGAGCGATAACATGTTTACCGAAACTATCGAAATGAAAATTGGAAAAAAAGAATTTACTGAAGAAAGAAACCAGTCTCTTTTCGGTCTAATTCAACAAGGTGCTTTTCTAAGTGATGGCCAATTATTCAAGCAAATAAATACCATTATTGAGTCGGAATAATTGTAATTTATTTCAAAATCATAAGCTTTCTTTGTAACTTTGATTCTTTGTTACTTTTCATATGGATATTCAAAATACAATTCTAAATTTAAGAGAAGAATTAAACCAGCACAATCATAATTACTATGTGTTGGATCAACCTACCATTTCTGACTTTGAATTTGATGTTAAGTTAAAACAACTTCAAGATCTAGAAAATCAATATCCAGATTATTTTGATGAAAATTCCCCATCACAACGAGTAGGAGGAACAATTACTAAGAATTTCGCTACGGTAGCTCACGATTATAGAATGTATTCGTTGGATAATTCTTATTCTAAAGAGGATCTTTTAGAATGGGAAAATAGAATTCAAAAAGTGCTTGGTGAAGTAGCTTTAGAATATGTATGTGAACTTAAATATGATGGGGCTTCAATTAGTATTACTTATGAAAATGGAAAATTAAAACGCGCGGTAACCCGTGGTGATGGTTTTCAAGGGGACGATGTGACCAATAATATCAAAACCATTAAATCAATTCCTTTGCATCTGAAGGGTAATTTTCCTGATAAATTTGACATTCGCGGTGAAATTATATTGCCGTTTGCAGGTTTTGAAAAAATGAACCAAGAGTTAATTGATATTGGTGAAACACCTTATTCCAACCCCAGAAACACTGCGTCTGGTAGCTTGAAGTTGCAAGACAGTTCAGAAGTATCAAAACGTCCATTAGATTGCTTATTGTATTTTATTATTGGTCAAAATTTACCTGTTTCTTCACAAATCGATAGTCTAGATAGCGCAAGATCATGGGGTTTCAAAGTGCCGAACGAAACAAGATTAGCGAAAAATTTAAATCAAGTATTTCAATTTATTGATTTTTGGGATGAACACCGACATAAATTACCTTATGAAACGGATGGAGTGGTAGTTAAAGTAAATCAATTTCAATTCCAAGAGGAGCTTGGGTTTACTGCAAAATCGCCACGTTGGGCAATGGCGTATAAATTTAAATCGGAGCAGGTTTCCACTCGCTTAAATTCTATTTCTTATCAAGTGGGGAGAACGGGAGCTATAACACCTGTTGCCAATTTAGAAGCGGTTCAACTTGCTGGAACTATAGTTAAACGAGCCTCTTTACACAACGCAGATCAAATTGAAAAATTAGATATCCGAATTGGTGACGAAGTGTTTGTGGAAAAAGGAGGTGAAATTATTCCTAAAATTATAGCCGTAAATAGTAGTAAACGTCCTGTAAATTCAACGCCTACAAAATACATTACTCATTGTCCTGAATGTCAAACTGAATTGGTTCGAATAGAGGGTGAAGCAAACCATTATTGTCCTAATTTTTATGGATGCCCGCCTCAAATTATTGGTAGAATTCAACATTTCATATCTAGAAAAGCCATGGATATTGAAGGATTAGGTGGCGAAACAGTAACTTTGTTGTACAACAATGGACTAGTAAATAATTATGCTGATTTATATAATTTGACTGTGGAGCAAATTTTACCATTGGAAAGAATGGCCCAAAAATCGGCTGAGAATTTAATTTTTGGTGTTTTAAATTCAAAAAAAGTTCCTTTTGAAAATGTACTTTTTGCTCTTGGAATTCGATTTGTTGGCGAAACAGTTGCAAAAAAATTAGCAAAACACTATAAAAATATTGATTCCTTAAGTAAAGCTACTTTTATGGATTTGGTTATGGTAGATGAAATTGGAGATAGAATTGCACAAAGTGTAATTGACTTTTTTGATAATCCTTCGAATCAAGAAATTATCTCAGAATTAAAAGTTCATGGGCTGCAATTTGAAATTATAGAAAAAACAAACCCAAATGCTACCAATAAATTAAACGGTAAAACATTTGTAGTTTCTGGAGTTTTTGAAAAATTTACTCGAGATGAATTGAAAAATTCCATTGAAGATAATGGAGGAAAAGTAGGGAGTTCCATTTCTGCTAAAACGCATTTTGTAGTAGCTGGAGATAATATGGGACCTGCAAAACTTGAAAAAGCAACTTCTTTGAAGATCCCAATTATATCTGAACACGATTACATCGAAATGGTGAAATAATTATTGTTAAATGATAATACTTCTTCCGATATGAGATTTAGATTTATCATTATCAAAATAAAAATCAATTCTTCCCATATTTATTCCATAGCAACCCGCTTGATTCACGATTACTTCTTTACCTTCACTGTTTTTAAGTATAGTAGGTTTATCTAAAAAAGTGTGTGTATGTCCGCCAATTATCAAATCGATGTCTTTAGTTAATGTGGCTAATTTAATATCAGAAATTTTATCTTGTTCGTCTTTGTATTTGTAGCCCAAGTGAGAAAGACATATTACAAGGTCACATTTTTGTTCGTGTTTCAATTTATGAGAGAGATCTTGCGCAATTTCTACTGGATTCAAATACTTAGTTTCTTTATAGTTTTTACTATCTACAAGCCCTGCTAATTCAATTCCAAGCCCGAAAATGCCTACTTTAATTCCGTTCTTATCAAAAATTTTATATTGTTTTGTTTTTCCTTGCAAAACAGTATTGTTAAACTCATAATTTGAGGTCACGAAATCAAACGTAGCATGGTGCATTTGAGAATTAAATCCATCGATTCCATTGTCAAAATCATGATTTCCCATTGTTCCGAGATCGTATTTCATCATACTCATAAGTTTCAATTCAAGTTCTCCACCATAATAATTGAAATAAGGGGTTCCTTGAAAGATATCTCCTGCATCTAATAATAAAATATTTGGATTTTCTTGTCTAATGGTTTCTATCATTGCCGCCCTTCTGGAAACCCCACCCATATTTGCATTTCTAGGGTGATCTGCTGGAAAAGGATCAATATAACTGTGAACATCATTAGTATGCAGTATCGTTAAATGCTTAGTTTCTAATGATTTGAAACTACTAAATGATAATCCTAATCCTGCTAGAGCTGTTGTTGCAGCTGTTTTTTGTATAAATTCTCTTCTTTTCATTGTCTTCTAATTGGATATTTTTCAAATAGTTATTCTACGATTATTCTTTGGTCTCTTGAAGATGTTATAGTCTTAGTTTCTTTTATATAATCAATTAATATATTTCTTAACTTATAGTCAATATCGTATTTCTCAATTCCTTTTTTAAAGAAATCCATTTTATCGCCTCCATTAGCTAAATAATCAGAGGTAATTACGTAATATATTCTGTCTTTATCTAGGGGTTTTCCTTGAATTGAAATGTTTATTGGTATATTACTTTTTGATATAGTAAATTTTATTCCTGATAAGGGATGTGGTTTATTTTCAGCAATAAAATAGTTTAACATTTCCAATATTTGTTCTCCTTTTAGCGCGATTACTATTGAGGTATTTTCAAAAGGCATAATTTCAAATGCCGTTTTTAGGGTAATATTTCCTTTTGAGATAATTGATCTAATTCCACCATTATTCAATAAGCAGACATCAAGTTGTTTTTTTTCTCTAGCACTAAAAATGGTATTTCCTCTTTGTAAGGTAATGTCAGCCAATAGATTACCAATACTAGATTGGTATTTCCCTGATTTATCTAATGTTTCAGGGGCGAAAGAAATAGGAGTGTTTAAATCGGAGTCAATATGTTCGCGATAGGGCTTAATGTAAAGATCTATTTCTTCATTGCTATTGTTTTTATTGGTAATTGCAAAATCTTTACCTTCAATTTTTGTGACATAATATTTTTGTTCTGCACAAGAAAATAACAAAAAAAATGTTAAGATTAAACCAAAATGCCTTAATTCGCCATTATACTTTTTTAGATTTACCATCGGAAATGCAACTAATTTAATTAAATTTGTAATCAAGTAAAAGTACTATGTTTTTAAATATTATTAAGAGTTTTTCTTTAAAAAATAAAGTTAGTAAATTGTTATCAAATCTTCCTGTAAGTCATCCAGGGGATTCGATTTATAGCATAGGAATTATTTTTGATGGAAATATTTCTTTAAATATTGATTCTATTGTTGAAGAATTACTTAAACATGGAATTGAAGAAAAGCAAATTAATGTATTGATTTTTAAAGATAAAATTAATAAAAAAGATAATTTTAAATTTGATGCCGTTTCATATAAAGATATCAATTTATCAGGGGTTATTATAAACTCAAAAGCGGAACAATTTTTAAATTTTCAATTTGATTTGCTTATCAATTATCATGATTTTGAAAAGGCACCATTAGTTTATTTGTCTTATATGTCAAAAGCTAATTTCAAAGTTGGGTTTACTTCTAAAGATAAAAAACTTAATCAATTTATGATAAACACAAACACAAATAATTATCAACTATTTGTAGATGAGTTATTTAAATACCTAACTATATTAAATAAAAAATAAAAGAAATAATTATGAATTCATTAATTGGAACCGGTGTAGCCCTTGTAACCCCTTTTAAAAAAGATTTTTCTGTTGATGTTGAAGCATTAACCAGAATTGTAAACTACCAAATTGATAATGGAATCAATTACCTTGTAGTTCTTGGTACCACAGCAGAAAACGCAACCTTAACCCAAGAAGAGAAGGAATTGGTTATTCAAACCGTAATTTCTGCTAATAAAAATCGTTTACCACTTGTTTTAGGGGTAGGTGGTAATAATACTCAAAAAATATTAGAGGAACTGCAATGTCGAGATTTCTCCAATTTTGTGGCGATTTTATCGGTTTCTCCATATTATAATAAACCAACTCAAGAAGGAATATATCAACATTTTAAAGCTATTGCTACAATTTCTCCAGTCCCTGTGATTGTGTATAATGTGCCGGGTAGAACGGGAAGTAACATGCTACCGTCTACAGTACTTAGATTGGCGAATGATTTTAAAAATATAATCGGTATTAAAGAAGCTGCTGGAGATCTTGTTCAAGCCATGAGTATTATAAAAGATAAACCTAATAATTTCTTAGTAATTTCAGGAGATGATATGATTGCTTTACCTATGGTTTTAGCTGGTGGAAGTGGAGTAATTTCTGTAATTGGGCAAGGTTTTCCTAAACAATTCTCGGAATTAATACAATTGGGATTGAATAATAAAGTCAAAGACGCCTTTAAATTACATTATCAATTAGCCGATAGTATTGATATGATTTTTGAACAAGGGAATCCTGGCGGAATAAAAGAAGTGTTGAAATCATTGGGAATTTCCGACAATTT
>CANHHG010000083.1 GCA_947460615.1 Bacteroidota bacterium | reverse complement strand
TTATCAATACTCGAATTTTCAGAAGCAATTCGTTCTTCTTTTTTCTCTAAATAGTAAGAATAATTACCCTTGTATTGGTATATTTTACCGTTATCCAATTCTATAATTTCATTGCAAACGCGCTCTAAAAAGAAACGGTCGTGTGTAACCATAAATAATGTAATATTTTCTTTGGCAAAATAACTTTCTAACCATTCAATCATTTCTAAATCTAGGTGATTGGTCGGCTCGTCTAGAATTAATAAGTCAGGGCGATTGATTAATATAATTGCTAATGACAATCTTTTTTTCTGTCCACCAGAAAGATTTTTAACTTTTAATTTAAAATCTTCCAACTTCAACTTGAACAAAATTTGCTTATATTGTGTTTCAAAATCCCAAGCATTGTGCTGGTCCATCGCGTCAAATGCCTTTTGATACGCTTCTTGATCTTCTGGGTTTTCTAGCGCTTTTTCATAAGCTTCAATCACTTTTAAACTCTCATTATCAGAGGCGAAAATGCTCTCTTCAATAGTCAATTCTTCTTGCAATTTATTATCTTGTGATAAAAAAGCCATTCTAATGCTCTTTCTTAAAACCACTTGCCCGGTATCTGGTTCGTCAAAACCGTTTATGATGTTCATAATAGTAGTTTTTCCCGAACCGTTTTTGGCTATGAATGCAATTTTTTGGTCTTTATTGATACCAAAAGAGATGTTTTCAAAAAGTGTTTTTTCTCCAAATGATTTAGAGATATTTTCAACAGATAAATAATTCACAAGTGTAATTTTTTTGCAAAAGTAAGCTATTGTATTGAAACTTGTTGCTTTGAAACTTTGCAACTTTACAACTTAAAATATATCTTTGAAAAATGCAATTATCAGTAATCATCCTTAATTATAATGTTCGCTACTTCTTGGAGCAATGCGTTGCGAGTGTTCAAGAAGCACTTATTAACATTGATAGCGAAATAATTGTAGTTGATAATCATTCTTCAGATACAAGTTGTGAAATGATTAAGTCTCGATTTCCAAACGTTAAACTCATTGAAAATAATTCTAATTTAGGATTTCCAAAAGGTAATAATATTGGTGTGGCTCAGGCCAATGGTGATTATGTATGTATATTGAATCCAGATACTGTTGTTGCAGAAGATACCTTTGAAAAGATACTCGCGTTTGCCGAAAAGCAAGAAAATATTGGAATTGTTGGGTGTAAATTAATAGATGGTTCAGGAAATTTTTTACCAGAAAGTAAACGAGGCATTCCAACACCATTTGTGGCGTTAACCAAAATTTTCGGACTTTATAAATTATTTCCAAATTGGGAACTTTTCAACCGATATTATGCACAACATTTAACTGAAAACGAAACGGGTGAAGTGGAGATTTTGGTTGGTGCTTTTATGTTAATGAAGCGCGATTTGTATAATGAAATTGGTGGTTTTGATGAAAATTGCTTTATGTATTCTGACGATATTGATCTGTCGTACGTGGCTTTAAAAAGTGGAAAATCAAATTACTATTTCCATGAAACTTCCGTAGTTCATTATAAAGGGGAAAGCACCGTAAGAGATGGTTTGTACATGAAGCGATTCCGTGAAGCGATGCAGTTTTTTTATAATAAACACTTCAAGAGCTCCGCTATTTTTGATTATTTCATGAAAATAGGAGCTTTGTTTTTCGCTTTAATTAAAAAATATCAAGGAAATATTAAGCCGATCGAAGTGGAGGTTTATATTTTGCTTTCACAAGATGAAAATTTGACAAATAAATTGGAAAAGCAATTGAATAAAAAATTAATTAGGGAAACTAAATTAGATTCAAATACCTTATTTTCGCATAGAAATAAAAGTGTAAAACCAACAGAGATTCTATTGGATAATGCTTCTTTTTCTTTTAAAGCGATTATTTCCTTTTTAGAAACACATAAAAATCAAGGTTTTACCTTTAAAATTATTCCAAAAAACACGGCGTTTATGATTGGAAGTAACAATAGTAACGACAAAGGAATAGTTGTAAAATTTGATTAATATTTCATATTGCGCAGTAATTATTCATATTAATTAGTAATTTTGCAAAACAAACACACAAAAACAACTTTAGTTTAAGAATATGGCAAAGTTTGAATTGAAATTACCAAAAATGGGAGAAAGCGTTGCAGAAGCGACGATTACCAATTGGTTAAAGAAAGTTGGAGACAAAATAGAAATCGATGAAGCGGTATTAGAAATTGCTACTGACAAAGTGGATAGTGAAATACCTTCTGAAATTTCAGGTGTTTTATCTGAAATTCTTTTTAATGTAAACGACATTGTTAAAGTAGGACAAACAATCGCTATAATTGAAACTGAAGCTCAAAACGCGACTACAGTAATTGCAACCCCAGAAGTTACTACTGAAAACCTTGTTGCTGTTGAAGAAATTATGGATAAAGCAGTTACAGTTGTTTCTGAACCGGTTAATTTTTCAAGTTCCGACAAATTCTTTTCTCCGTTAGTTAAAAATATAGCCAAGCAAGAAGGAATTTCATTAGCAGAATTAGAAGCTATAAATGGTTCTGGGAAGGAAGGTCGTGTAACTAAAGAAGATATTTTAAAATTCGTTGAGAGCCTTAAATCTAATGTTGCAGTTCCAGTTTCTATTCCAACAACGAGTAACCAACAAACAAAAGCTGCTCCAGTTTCTATAAATGGCGGAGATGAAATTGTGGAAATGGACAGAATGCGCAAGCTGATTTCAGGATACATGATGGCTTCTATCAATACTTCGGCTCATGTGCAGTCCTTTATAGAAGTGGACGTAACCAATATTTGGAAATGGCGTGAGAAAAACAAAAATGCTTTTGAAAAGAGAGAAGGTGAGAAGTTGACTTTTACTCCAATATTTATGGAGGCCGTTGCCAAAGCATTAAAAGATTTCCCGGGAATGAATATTTCTGTGGATGGCGAATATATCATTAAAAAGAAAAATATCAATTTGGGTATGGCTGCGGCTTTACCAAACGGAAATTTAATTGTTCCTGTAATAAAAAATGCCGATCAGTTGAATTTAGTTGGAATGGCAAAAGCGGTTAACGATCTAGGAAACAGAGCAAAAGAAGGTAAGTTAAAGCCAGACGACACGCAAGGAGGGACCTATACAGTAACGAATGTGGGAACTTTCGGAAGTGTTTTTGGAACACCAATTATTAATCAGCCGCAGGTTGGAATTTTAGCATTGGGTGCTATTCGTAAAGTACCGGCAGTTATTGAAACTCCGGAAGGAGATTTTATTGGAATTCGCAACAAAATGTTCTTGTCTCACAGTTATGACCACCGCGTGGTGGACGGAGCGCTTGGTGGAAGTTTTGTGAAAAGAGTTGCCGAATATCTTGAGGCATTTGACATTAATAGAGAATTTTAATTGCTCATTAAATAAAATTATATTTTTTAAAACCCAGCTGTTCATTCAGGTGGGTTTTTTATTTTTTATATTGCATTATAAAAGTATATTTGTTTTTTTAAACAATAAAAGATGGAATTAAAATTAACCCGACCGATTTGCTTTTTTGATCTTGAAACTACCGGTATAGATGTGGCTAAAGATAGAATTGTGGAAATTGCCATTTTTAAGGTTTTTCCTAATGGGAATAAGGAAAGTAAGACGTGGTTAGTTAATCCTACGGTTCCAATTCCACCACAATCGACCGCTGTTCATGGAATTTCTAATGAAAAAGTGGCCAACGAACCTACCTTTAAAGAACTAGCTTCTGTTATTTACAATATGATTAAAGACAGTGATTTAGCGGGTTACAATTCCGATCGATTTGATATTCCGTTATTGGCGGAAGAATTGTTACGAGCAGGAGTTGATTTTGATATGAAAGGACGTGTTTCGGTTGATGTTCAAACGGTATTTCACAAAAAAGAAGAACGAACGTTGAGTGCAGCATTGAAATTTTATTGTGGTGAAGATTTGGTGAATGCCCATTCAGCTGAAGCCGATACGATGGCGACTTACGAAATTTTGAAAGCACAGTTGGATCGTTATACCGATTTGGAGAACGACATGAAAGCCTTGGCAGAATTTACTACTCGTAAAAAGAACGCTGATTTTGCTGGTATGATTGCTTTTGATGCTGATGGTGATGAGGTTTTTAACTTTGGGAAACACAAGGGGGTAAAAGTAAATACTGTTTTGGAAGCAGAGCCAGGTTATTATAGCTGGATTCAAAACGCTGATTTTCCATTGTATACCAAGAAAATTCTAACAGCTATTAAGTTAAGAAAATTGAATACAAAATAAGAAAGATAAAGTTGAAATAAACAAAAATACCCTAGCCCTGATAGCAGTGGAAATCCCTTGTTTTTTTGCGAGGATTGAAACGAATAGCGGGAAATAGCTCCAAAAAAAATGAAAATAATTTGTATCGGTAGAAATTATACCAAGCACATTGTAGAATTACAGAATGAACGGCCTGATGAACCAGTGGTTTTTATGAAGCCAGATTCGGCGATTTTATTGAAACAACATCCGTTTGTGATTCCGGAATTCTCGGAAGATATTCACCATGAATTGGAGGTTATTGTGAAGATTAACAAAGTTGGGAAATACATTGAACCTAAATTTGCGCATAAATATTATGATGAAATTAGTGTTGGAATAGATTTCACCGCGAGAGATTTGCAACAAAAACTTAAAGATAAAGGGCTTCCATGGGAGAAAGCGAAGGCATTTGATGGCTCGGCAGTGATTGGGGATTTTGTTTCTAAAAATGACTTTAAATCGTTAGATAATCTTAATTTTGAGCTTACGAATAATGGAATTACAGTTCAAAAAGGGAATACGAGCTTTATGTTGTGGAAAATAGACGAATTAATTGCTTATGTTTCCCAATTTTTCACCCTTAAAATAGGAGATATTATTTTCACCGGAACACCTGAAGGAGTTGCTGTTGTTCGTCCAGAGGATGTTTTAGAAGGATTTTTAGAAGGAAATAAATTATTTCGAATTCAAGTAAAATAATGGCACTACATTACAATTTAGCAAAAGTATATGCGATTTCAGATAATGATCCTGATTTTGTTCACCAAATAGTGAAAGTATTTGTTTTAGATACTCCAATTGATTTGGATCATATTAAGGTTGCCATCGAAGAAAAAAACCACCAAAAATGTTTTGACTATGCTCATAAAATAAAGCCATCTTTGGATTTATTGAATCTTAATATAGCTTTAGAGGAGGTTGTGTTAATTGAACTTTGGGCTAAATCATTAGGGAAGAAGAAGGAAGTTATCGAATTATACCGAAGCGTTTCCGAGCGAATTGAAAAAGCCATTAAAGAAATCAAGAAGGATTTCAACTTAAAGCACACCAAAATTTAATCAAACTATTTATCAATTTCATTTATGAAAGCAGCAATAATCACCATTGGAGACGAGATATTAATTGGTCAAATTGTAGATACCAATTCGGGTTTTATTGCCAAATCATTAGATAAAATTGGGGTTGAAATTCACGAAATGATTTCAATTAGTGATAATAAAAAGCACATTTTAGAAACGTTTGCCAAACTTCAAAACCATGTTGATTTGGTTTTAATCACAGGAGGACTAGGACCAACAAAAGACGATATTACTAAACATACTTTTTGCGAGTATTTTGAAGATCATCTAGTTAGAAACGAAGAAGTTGAAAAGCACGTTATTGAATTAATTGAAAAGGCGATGAATCGTCCTGCTTCTCAAATGAATAAAGACCAAGCATTGGTTCCTTCAAAATGTACTGTTTTGCACAATGCCGTGGGAACAGCTCCGGGGATGTGGATGAAAAAAGAAGGTACTGTTTATATTTCGTTGCCGGGTGTTCCCTATGAAATGAAATATATTTTAGAAAATGGTATTATTCCAAAAATAGTTAAAGAATACCAACGTCCTTATATCATTCATAAAACAATTCTGACCTACGGGCAAGGAGAGAGTTTGGTTGCGGAACGAATTGAAGATTGGGAAAATAACCTACCTGAATTTATTAAATTGGCTTATTTACCAAGTCCGGGAAGAGTGAGATTGCGACTTTCAGCCAGAGGAATTGACAAAGAGTTATTAGAACAAAAAATCAATGAAAATGTTCTTTCATTAACTCAATTAATAGGAGATATTATTGTTGGTTATGAAGAAGATGAAACGATTGAGGTAATGTTAGGGAGGTTGTTAACGAGCCAAAAGTCTACGTTGGCAACAGCAGAAAGTTGTACCGGAGGAAAGATTGCTCAGGTGATAACATCGGTTCCTGGTGCGTCAATTTATTTCAAGGGAAGTGTGGTGAGTTATGCAACAGAAACTAAAATTTCGGTACTTGGAATTTCTCCGGAGTTAATAAAAGAGCATTCAGTTGTGAGTTTTGAAGTAGCAAAAGAAATGGCTTTAGCAGTCAAAAAAATGATGAATACCGATTATGCGATTGCTACAACAGGAAACGCTGGACCTTTAAAAGGGGATGGAAATGCCGAAATCGGCACTGTTTTTATAGCAATTGCGACTCCAAATGACCTAATTGTCGAAGAATTTAACTTTGGACAACCACGTGTAAAAGTGGTAGATAGGGCTGTAAATAAGGCTTTTGAATTGCTTCAGAAAGAAATTTTAAAAAATGTACTTTAATAATTTTGTATAATAGGTTTATTTTTTGTTTCTTTGCACCCTGATTTTGAATAACGATAAAAGATAAGCATAATGTCAAGAGTTTGTGACCTTACTGGTAAAAAAGCAATGGTA
>CANHHG010000082.1 GCA_947460615.1 Bacteroidota bacterium | reverse complement strand
GTCTTTTTCACACGATAAAAACAACAATAATAATAAAGAAATAAAAATTCTCATAATACTAAATTGTAAATATTTATTCATACTATGTTTACTAATAGACTTTTTTATTTTTAATAGGTTTAATCTTCTAGCAATAAACTTAACTATGAAGTTTCCCAGCTTGTCAAAGTAGCAAATTTAGAAGCGCTTACTTTCAATTTTCATTTATAGTTTTTATATTTAAAATCGGCCGAAAGGCAATCAACTATTTTTTTGCTAAAATACAAAATTATTTAGAATTTTGATTTTTATTTTACACTAACTCTTTGTTTTTCAGATTGTTAAATAAACTATCATCTCTCTAAAATTGTAACTTTCTCCAAGAGGGGGAGCAAAAGTCCAGCAGAAATGTTGGACTTTTTGTTTTTAATTTCAAGTAATGCTGATCGCCTCTAAGTGGCTTAATTAGATGTCCTAACTGTAATTGAAAGTGAATAAAATACCCTAACTTTTTTTCCGTTTTTTTCACCAGGATTCCATTTTGGACACGCTTTTAAAATGCGAATTGCTTCTTTACCTGTTCCAAAACCTATATCTCTTATCACTTTAATATCTGTCAATGAACCGTCTTTTTCAACAACAAACGAAACATATACTTTTCCTGACAACCCTTCTTCTTCTGGTATGCGGTAGTTATTTGCCACAAACTTGTAGAATTTAGAAAGACCTCCAGGGAAATCTGGCTTCACTTCTGCAGCTTCATTATTATAAATTGAGTTATCTGTTTCGTTGTAAAATAATTCCTGTGCTTCCAAATTATCGCAATTAGGCCACTTTCTTCCCTCATTCTTGCCAATGGTAGTATAATGGGTCCATGCATTCACCCCTGTTCTTGCAACATCAGGATTTTGTTGTAAATACTTTTGTCTTGAAGCTTCACAATCTTGTTCGGAATTTTGAGCGTAAATTAAAATACTGGAGAATAATAAAACTGTCAAAATGAGTCTTTTTTTCATAACTTTAAATTATTTCTTTTTTATAAAAATACTGAAAAAAATTAATATAGTCATTTGCATTGATTATTATGATAATTGGGCGAAAAATCATCCCAAAAATCGGTCACTTTCTCGAATAATCAAGAGCAAAAGTCCAGCAGAAATACTGGCTTTTTTTTGTTTATATTTGTAATTATCTTAAAATTTAATCCACATGAAAATAGCAATTATTATTATTCCAATTTTATTATTAATTGCAATAGCGCAAATTTATTTGTCAAGAAGCACTAAGCTAACAGAACAACACAATTACAAGGTAATTAAGAAGTTTGACAAGTTTGAGATAAGAAAATATGATGCCGCCTTGTTTTCAAGTGTAAAACTCAATAAAAAAGGCTATAAAGAAAGCTCAAGCGAGGGTTTTAGAATATTGGCTGGGTATATTTTTGGAGATAATGACGCCAAGGAAAAAATCGCCATGACATCACCTGTTGTTATGGAACTAGGAGATTCTTCAAAAATGATGTTTATGGTTCCAAAAAATTATAATTTGAAAAATTTACCAAATCCTAATAATAGTAAAATAGTTTTTGAAAAAGAAGAAGTAAAAATTATTGCTGCAATTCGCTTCGATGGGTGGGCAGATGATGAAAAGATAGAAAAATATAAGACTATTTTAAGTAATGAATTAGTCAAAGAAAAATTAAATTTTATCAATAAATTTTCTTTTCTAGGGTACAACCCCCCTTATGAAGTTATGAATAGACGAAATGAAGTTGTAGTTGAGTTAATTAACTATAAATAGCAACTCAACAGTAACCACTTAATAGTGTTAGACCTTTACTTCATTGTTTTTTTGATAATTGAATAGGCAATCATCACTTGAAAATTGTGACTTTCTCCAAGAAGGAAGCAAAACAAAACCCGATATGAAAATGTCGGGTTTTTTTGTTTTTAAAAAATTGCAGAATTAAATTCCATTAATTATTTTTGATAAACCAAATACGCTAACCATGAAAACCCCTTTTAACAAATTTCTATACCTAGGTTTTTTAGTTCTAGGATTGTTCCAAGCCTTTTTTACTAAAGATTATATGCAGGCTACAGCTTCATTAGGTATTGGATTGGCATTTGACCCATTCGACCAAGAACAAAAGTGGAATGACAGACCAACTTGGCAAAAAGCCGTCTTAATCATTCATCTTGCCGCAGTAGCAGCATTGTTTGGTTTTGGAATTGGTTTAAATGATAAATAGTTTTGAAAAATCCTTAAAAAGCAAATAATTAAATTCCTTGACAATTCTGTACTCTTTTTAACAAAAATTGTAACCCCCTTAAAATTAATTAACTAAATTTGATTTTATTTACTGAATTTTAACGTAAAAAATCAAAAATGAAAAAATCAATTGTAGTTATTGCATTATCAGGTTTACTTTTTGTAGCCTGTAAAAATGAAAGTGCCGAAAGAGAAAAATTGGCTCAAGCCAACATCGATTCTTATTCTAAAACTTGGGAATTAGTTGTAAATGAAGGTAAAGTAGACGTACTCGACTCTGCTTATGCCCCAGAAATTGTATTGCATACCGTGCCTGAAATTAAAGGAATTGCTGCCGCAAAAGCGTATTATGCTAATTTCGTTTCTGGTTTCTCCAACAGACAATTCATTGTTAAAGATATGTTTGCTAGTGGCGACAAATTAACAAAATACTGGGTGTTTAAAGGAACCCACACGGGAGATTTTATGGGAATACCTGCAACTGGAAAAACTATTTCTGTGGAAGGTTGTACTATAGCTAGAATGGTAAACGGTAAAATTGTTGAAGAAAGAGATTTCATGGACAACATGGATTTCATGAAACAATTAGGGTTAATGAAATAATTTAATTATTAATTTTTTAAAAAGGGTTTTAGTTCGCACTAAAACCCTTTTTTATTTTATTAAATAACGTATTTTTGTAAAATAATATAACAATTCTTAACTATATAGTTACAATGATAACAATTGCAAATCAATTCGGAATGAAAGAAGCATTAGCTCAATTAGGGATAAAAGCCATAAATGAAGGTACTTCTACAGGGGTAAATAATTTTTCAAATGGCGCAACTTTAGAAAGTTTTTCTCCCGTAGACGGGCAATTAATAGGTGCTGTAAAATGCACTTCCGAAGCAGATTACGAAAAAGTAATGCAAGCTGCTACTTCAGCATTTCAAACCTTTAGAGTAATGCCAGCACCTCAACGAGGAGAAATTGTTAGACAATTTGGTGAAAAATTAAGAAAAAATAAAGAGGCGCTAGGGAAATTGGTTTCTTATGAAATGGGAAAATCACTTCAAGAAGGTTACGGTGAAGTGCAAGAAATGATCGATATCTGCGATTTTGCAGTAGGTCTTTCAAGACAATTACATGGATTAACCATGCACTCAGAAAGACCAGGTCACAGAATGTACGAACAATACCACCCAATGGGCGTAGTAGGAATCATTTCTGCATTTAATTTTCCAGTGGCTGTTTGGGCTTGGAATACTGCTTTAGCCTGGATTTGCGGCGATGTTTGCGTGTGGAAACCTTCGGAAAAAACACCCCTTTGCGGAATTGCTTGCCAAAATATTATTGCTGAAGTGATTAAAGAAAATAACCTTCCAGAAGGAATATCCTGCTTAATTAATGGCGATTATAAAGTAGGTGAACTAATGACTAATGATCGTAGAATCCCATTAATATCGGCTACTGGATCTACAAGAATGGGTAAAATTGTGGCTCAAACTGTTGCAGGTCGTTTAGGAAAATCATTATTAGAATTAGGTGGTAACAATGCCATCATAGTCACTCCAGATGCCGATATAAAAATGACCGTAATTGGAGCTGTATTTGGAGCTGTAGGAACTGCAGGACAACGTTGTACCTCAACAAGAAGATTAATTATTCACGATAGTATTTACGATAAAGTAAAAGATGCAATAGTTTCGGCCTACAAACAATTAAGAATTGGAAATCCATTGGATCAAAACAATCACGTGGGGCCACTCATTGACACTATGGCGGTTGAAATGTACCATAATGCCTTAACAAAAGTAGTTGCCGAAGGTGGGAAAATTCTGGTGGAAGGCGGCGTACTTTCTGGTGAAGGTTATGAAAGCGGTTGTTACGTAAAACCAGCAATAGCTGAGGCGAACAACTCTTTTGAAATTGTGCAGCATGAAACCTTTGCACCAGTCTTATATCTATTAAAATATTCTGGCGATGTTCATAATGCCATTGCAATTCAAAACGGCGTAGCACAAGGATTGTCATCAGCAATCATGACTAATAATTTGCGTGAAGCTGAACTATTCCTTTCTGTTGCTGGTTCCGATTGTGGAATTGCAAACGTAAATATAGGTACTTCAGGTGCTGAAATTGGCGGCGCTTTTGGTGGTGAAAAAGAAACCGGCGGAGGCCGTGAATCAGGTTCTGATGCATGGAAAGTGTACATGAGAAGACAAACTAATACTATCAATTATACTACAAGTTTGCCCTTGGCACAAGGAATAAAATTTGATTTATAATAATCTATCAAATGAAAAAAGGAGCTATTTACCTGATTTTTGTTTTGCTGTTTTCATGTCAAACAAATGATTCTAATAACATTTTTTGCACCACTGAAGTAAAAGCAGGACTAAATGTTAGCGTTCATTTGGCAGAGTCAAGTTCTAATATCCCAATATCTCAAGGTGTGACTGTTGTGATAACTGACGGCAATTATTCTGAAACTTTGCAGTTTTTTGACGCACAAAATCCTATATATTATGGGGCCTATGAAAGGGCTGGAACCTATACAATTACTGTTACTAAGGCCGGAAGGCAGACTTATGTTTCTCAGCCTATCGTGGTAACAAGGGACATTTGTCATGTAATTCCTCAAACCGTTATGGTATCATTACTTTAATTTCTTCCTTTTTCGTTAGGATATAATAGTGGTAATGGATCGCTTTGCCAATATTCTTTAGTATCTACATCAAAAATACTTAATGGTCCTAAAAAAGCTGCTCCAGTATCAATATTCCAAACATTGGCACAATTTACCGGAGTTGTTTTATTGATTTTAGTAACTGGGGTGTGCCCAATATAAATTTCATCGTATAATTTTAGCCTTTTTGGATACAAAACATGATCAGAGCCTATTGATTGATCCATTGCAACTGCCATTTCCCACAGCGTTCGTTCCCAATAAAACATTTTAGGAAAATATTCGTGGGTCACTCCATTCAAATTGGTAAATCCCGCGTGAACAAATAATCGGTTGTTAGAATCCAGATAATAATTGTGGAGGTTTTTTAAAAAATCAATGTGCTTTTGTTTGGTAGACTCGTCAACATTGGCATAAGCCAAAACGGTAGCTTCTCCCCCGTGTTCCTTCCACATTGGATTATCGCGATTGGATTCCAACCAATTCAACAATAACTCATCGTGATTGCCACGAATAAAAATGCAAGATTGATTTTGGCTTAAGTCTATTAAAAAATCGATAACCTGTGGTGATTCACTCCATCCATCTACATAATCACCTAGAAAAATTAAGGTATCGTTTTGAGTAACATTGGCCTTTTCTAAAACTTGAATTAGGGCTTTCAAACCACCATGTATGTCACCTATAACAAGGGTTCTTTTCATATTTTTAATTATTATACAACATCATATTTCATCTTTCGCAATATCCGAAGTGCTTCTTTAAATGACAAATAAATGTCGGAATATGGCTTCAAAATTAGTTTAGAATCAATTAATTTTTGCTTCGCTTCCTCAAATCCGTTTAGGTAACAAATCATAAAGGTAGAAGGCAAATTTTCTAAATCTCTATATTCGTTATTGGTTAATTCAATTCCTTTCTCTAATTTATTAATCAACGAAAGGTTAGAATTATAAACATGGAATAGTGTTTTTTTATCAAATTCGGGTGGTTCAAATAACATTTCACGTTCAATTTTATAATAACCATTGTCAAAAAAATGTAAGGTTTGCTTTTCCAAAGGATAATAATTTATCTTATCATTAAGTCCTAATGGAACGTATTCGGTAATGGTAAAAGTGGTGTCGTCAAAACTAATTGTAACCACATCTTGGGCGGAATAAAACAACTTAATTTGCTCATTAATCAATGCGACATCAACTCTTGAAAGAAAGGTTTTATCTCCAATTTTTTTGTATTTTCCGGCCCAACAAATCACAAATAATTCCTTGAAAACTTTATATTTTGGAGAAAAATCTTTGTGGCTTAAATTCATAAATGAAATAACTCCATCTAAAGTGTATTCTATGCTGTTTCGAGAATTATTTTCAAGACCATGAACCGTTTCAAAATTTTGAAAATTCTTTTCTACTTCGCCATCTATAGGAATTGTATTACTCCCTCGCCTAATAAAAACGCTATTAATTGGGATAGTATGAATGCCTTTTTTAAAATACGAAGATCTCTTTTTTGGCTTAATCGTTACCAATCCAATCACTTTGTCTTTCGGTAAATTGGGAAAAGGAACATTATCATATTGAATTTTTGGAGGGTTTTCCAAATAAGCATTTACCAAATTTTGAATACGACTGTCATCAAAAAAATCATCTCCAACAATTTCGTTCTCATGATCCTCAACTCCAACAACTATATAGGAATTATTCGTTGGGTTAGAATTTGACAACGCACAAATGTGTTTCAAAAACTTGGCTTTCCCTTCACGAACATGTAAATTCAACTGTCGCTTTTTATCATAAAAACTAGACTCATCGTTGTGCGTAAGTAAATTTTTGATTAGGAGTCTTTTGTTGATCATTTTAATGTTTTTTCAACGCAATATTTACAATTTTCGATTAACAATACCTACCATTGCCTGGGCTGTTGGCATCACCACTAAATCGGCAATATTCACATGATAAGGTCTTGACACTACAAAGTGAATAATATCAGCTAAGTCTTCCGCTTGCAACGGAGAAAATCCTTTATAAACATTGTCTGCTCTTTCCTTGTCACCTTTAAAACGAACGGCGCTAAATTCGGTATCAACCATCCCAGGATGAATAGCGCCTACTCTAATTCCATAAGGATTTAAATCAATTCTCATCGCTTGGTTTAACGAATCTACCGCGTGTTTTGTGGCGCAATATACATTTCCATTTGGGTAAACTTCTTTTGCTG
>CANHHG010000081.1 GCA_947460615.1 Bacteroidota bacterium | reverse complement strand
GCTTTTTTTACTAATGATTCTCAGGAAGAAGTAGATTTTGATCAATATGAAATTATAGAGTTTGATGGTGATTGTTTGACTGTGGAACATACTTGGGATATTTTTGCCAAAAATGATGCTGCAATTCGGGAAGATTTCGCTCTTTTAACAGAAGATCGAATTTCACAGCCTATTTCAAAAACCGTAAATGTTATTTCTCCAGAAAACATTTTTGTTGAAGAAGGTGCAAAAATGGAATTTGTGACTTTAAATGCTTCAACGGGACCAATTTATATCGGAAAGAATGCCGAAATAATGGAAGGTTCAGTAATTCGTGGTCCGTTTGCATTGTGCGAAGAAGCGCAAGTTAAATTAGCTACCAAAGTGTATGGAGCCACCACTGTTGGTCCGCATTGTAGAATAGGAGGCGAGATCAATAATTCTGTTTTATTTGGTTATTCCAATAAAGGGCACGATGGCTTTTTAGGTAATTCGGTGTTGGGAGAATGGTGTAATATTGGTGCCGATTCTAATAATTCCAATATGAAAAATAATTACGAAGTGGTGAAATTATGGAGTTTTGAAACCGAGAGTTTCGCTAAAACAGGATTGCAATTTTGCGGATTGATGATGGGAGATCACAGTAAATGTGGTATTAATACGATGTTTAATACAGGAACAGTTGTAGGCGTTAATGCTAATATTTTTGGAAGTGGATTTCCTAGAAATTTTGTTCCGAGTTTTTCTTGGGGTGGGGCATCTGGATTTGTAACTTATCAAACTCATAAAGCCTTTGAGGTTGCCAAAATTGCAATGGGCAGAAGACAAGCAGTTTTTACCGATCAAGATAAAGCTATTTTAGAACATGTTTTTGAACTATCGAAAAAGTGGAGAAATGAATAGTTATATTTAAAAATAGTTCAAAGCCACAATTGATTTTTTCGGTTGTGGCTTTTTTGATTCCAATAAGAATTTCATAATAACGAATATTGTGTGTAAATTTGCCTCGTGTTTGCGAAAGGGATAGTAGCGGCATCCCACGCTTTTTCGAGTGGATAAAGCGGATAGCCCGACCCGGAGGGATTCGCCCAAAAAATACAATTATGACAGATAGAAAAAAAGTTGCTTTTTATACCTTGGGTTGCAAGCTGAATTTTTCGGAGACTTCTACGATTGCTAGAAATTTCACGGAGGAGGGTTTTGACCGTGTCGATTTTGAAGAAGTTGCCGATATTTATGTGATAAACACGTGCTCGGTGACTGAAAATGCCGACAAACAATTCAAGCAGGTGGTTCGGAAAGCGATGAAATTGAATGACAAGGCATTTGTTGCGGCCGTAGGTTGTTATGCACAATTAAAGCCTGAAGAATTAGCAAATGTAGATGGTGTGGATTTGGTTTTGGGGGCTACAGAGAAATTTAAAATCACCGATTATATCAACGATTTGTCCAAAAATGATATGGGCGAAGTACATTCTTGTGAGATTTCAGAGGCTGATTTTTACGTAGGAAGTTACTCAATAGGTGATAGAACGAGAGCATTTTTAAAGGTTCAAGACGGTTGCGATTACAAATGTACGTATTGCACAATTCCCTTGGCACGTGGAATTTCTAGGAGCGATGCTCTGGAAAATGTATTGAAAAATGCGAAGGAAATTTCGAAACAAAACATCAAGGAAATTGTTTTGACCGGAGTAAATATTGGTGATTATGGAAAAGGGGAGTTTGGAAATAAAAAACATGAACATACCTTTTTAGAATTAGTTCAGGAATTAGACAAAGTAGAAGGAATTGAACGTTTGAGAATTTCTTCCATTGAACCTAATTTATTGAAAAACGAAACGATAGATTTTGTTTCTAAAAGCAGAACTTTTGTCCCACACTTTCATATTCCTTTACAATCGGGGAGTAATGATATTCTGAAATTAATGAAGCGTCGTTATCTGAGAGAAGTTTATACGGAGCGGGTAAATAAAATTCGAGAAGTGATGCCTCACGCTTGTATTGGTGTGGATGTAATAGTGGGATTTCCTGGTGAAACCGATGAACATTTTCTTGAAACGTATCATTTTTTAAACGATTTAGATATTTCCTATTTGCATGTTTTCACCTATTCCGAGCGCGATAATACTGAAGCTGTAAATATGAAAGGTGTTGTTCCGGCAGCAGTTCGTGCTAAAAGAAGTAAGATGTTACGAGGTTTATCGGTAAAAAAGCGTAGAGCTTTTTATGAAAGCCAATTGGGAACTGATCGAATAGTATTGTTTGAAAGTGAAAATAAAGAAGGTTACATTCACGGATTTACAGAGAATTATGTCAAAGTGAAAACGCCTTGGAATCCAGAATTAGTTAATACTTTGCATCCAATAAATCTCACCAAAATAGATGAGGATGGAAGCGTGAGAATGGAGTTTTTGAACGCTACAGTTACAACTTAATTCCCGGAGGCAACAAGTCTTTATAAATTGAATTTTTTCTAAAAAAAGTTGCTATTTTTGGTAATATAGGAACTACTTTAAGTTTTCTTTCGTAGGCGATTTCCATAATATTTTTCAAGAAATTATTTATAAATTCTTCATTATCAAATTGGTCAGGGGTGTGGATTTTAGTAAGAAATATCTTTTTTTCCTGAAAAGAATATTCTAAGGAAATCATTTTACCGTCTAAAATAGTTTCAAATTGTCTTGAAAAGGTATTGTCTTTAATTTCCATTTTTTTCTTATGCTCCTTTAGTTAATTGATTTATTTGGTTGGTATTTCGATAATTAAAATCTTTGCTTTTTCTAAAACTTCAATTTCAAATTCATTTAAATTTGTAACTCCAATAGCGTCTTTTGAGGATAATATTTGATTGTCTATCAATATTTTACCTTCAATTAAAAACAAATATACGCTATTATCAGTAAAGTTATTTTTATAGGAAGTTTTGCCAGTTTCGAATACCCCTAAATTAAAAAATGTTTTTTGGTGAACCCAAAGCGCATTTCCATCATTGGAGTCTTTTGGGGAAACAATATTTACGAAAGAATTGATATTTTTTTCTAAATCAAATGCTTTTTGATCGTATCTTGGTGTTACTTTTTCGGTATCAGGAAAAATCCAAATTTGTAATAATTTCAGGTATTCTGATGAACTAGCATTAACTTCTGAATGTTGTACACCAGTTCCTGCACTCATTACTTGTACTTCTCCATAGGTAATTGTTCCTTCATTTCCCATACTATCAATATGCTTTAATGCACCTTCCAATGGAATGGTAATAATTTCCATATTTTCGTGAGGATGCATTCCAAAGCCCATTCCAGGCGCAATAGTATCATCATTTAAAACTCTAAGCATTCCAAATTGAATTCGTTGAGGGTTGAAATAGTTGGCAAAAGAGAAGGAGTAATTAGCATTTAGCCAACCGAAATTTGCAGTTCCACGTTCAGAAGCTTTAAATAATTGAGTGCTCATAGGTTTTTAAAATTTAATATTAAAAAAAAAATTATTTTTCAATTAAAAGGTATAATTTTATGCAAATTTCGTGATATTTTTCTTTCTATTCTTATTTATAACCATAAAACATTTTTAATGGATAAAATCGCGGTTTATTTTATGCCAGGTTTAGCAGCAAATGGAGCTATATTTGAGAGAATAGCACTTTCAAAGGATCGTTTTGATTCTTATTTTATGGAATGGGAAATTCCTTTTGAGCAGGAAACATTACAAGAATATGCGCATAGAATTTCTAAAAAAATAACCCATAAAAATCCAGTATTAATTGGAGTTTCATTTGGAGGAATTTTGGTTCAAGAAATGGCGAAATTTTTAAAACCTAAGAAAATCATTATTATTTCCAGCGTAAAGAGTAATTTAGAATTTCCAGCCGCTTTTATTCTTGCAAAAAAAACCAAAGCCTATAAATTATTGCCCACTAGTTTAATTGCAAGTATTGATAATTTAGCTAAATTTACTTTTGGAGAAAAAGTGAAACAACGATTAAAATTATATCAGAAATTTCTTTCTGTTCGAGATAAAAAATATCTTGATTGGTCCATTGATAAAATAATTTTATGGGATAGAAAAAAAGCAGATGTAAATGTAATTCACCTACATGGTGATTCAGATGAGGTCTTTCCGATTAAAAACATCAATAATTGTATTGTAATAAAAGGCGGGACTCATATTATGATTTTAACTAAATACAAATGGTTTAATGTTAATTTGCCCAAAATTATATTGAATAAATAATTATTAACGACTAGAATTTAATTGTAAAATAGATATGAAAATGAATTGGATAAAAAAAGGAATTGTGTTATTAATGGTGATCTCAATAAGCGGGTTGTTAATTTTTGCCATTTCAAATGAAGATAAAAATAAAATTACTCATGAAGGAACAACGTATTATTTTCCATTGGAGGTTGATTTTGCAGGTGAAAAATTACCTTTAGAATTACCCGATGTAAAAGAGCATTTCGATAGAGAATTGCTGGTAAATGCTAATTTGCATGCTTCCACCATCTTGATAATTAAAAGAGCCAATCGTGCTTTTAAAATTATTGAACCAATATTAGAAAAAAATGGAGTTCCCAATGATTTTAAATATTTAGCAGTAATTGAAAGTTCTTTACTTAATGCTGTTTCACCTGCTGGAGCTAAAGGTGTTTGGCAATTTATGCCTGCTACGGCTAAGGAAATAGGGATGGAAGTAAATGAATGTGTTGATGAGAGGTATCATCTAGAAAAATCGACAGAGGCTGCATGTAAATTTTTATTGGCAGCAAAGAATAAATTTGGTTCTTGGACATTAGCAGCTGCATCCTATAATGGCGGAATTACGGGTGTAAATAAACAAATAGATCTTCAAAAAGTTTCTAATTATTATGATTTATTATTGAATGACGAAACATCAAGATACGTATTTCGAATTTTAGCTTTAAAAGAAATTATGAAGGCTCCAGAGAGATTTGGTTTTGAAATTCCAAAACAAGATTTGTACGAGTTATTTCCTACTCGTAAAATCGAAATTGACAGTTCAATTAGTAATTTAGCTGATTTTGCAATACGTCAAGGAGTAAATTATAAGATATTGAAATTGTATAATCCTTGGTTGAGAGATATTAAATTGGAAAATAAAACTAGAAAAAAATATCTTATAGAAATTCCAAATTAATAGGAGGGCATTATTTATTTAGATTTATTAAATAGTCAAATACTTTGTTAGTTGGCATTCCCATTACATTTGCATAAGATCCTTCGATTTTTGAAACACCAATAAAACCAATCCATTCTTGAATACCGTAAGCACCAGCTTTGTCAAATGGTTGGTAATTTTTCAAATAATAATGAATGCTTTCATCACTTAATATAGAAAAAGTAACTTGCGTAATTTCATGAAAAACGGTGCTTTTTTTTGAAGTTTTAAAGCATACAGAAGTGATTACGTCGTGAGTTTCGTTGGATAGGGTTTTTAATATTTGAAAAGCATCATCGTAGTCTTTAGGTTTTCCCAATGCTTTATTATTGTGCCAAACAATAGTGTCGCTTGTTACTAAAATTTCATTTTCGTTTAATTCTCCTTCAAATGCATTTGCTTTAAGCACAGCTAAATAATCAGTTATTTCATTCGCTTTTAAATAGTTAGGATAAATCTCTTCGATTTCCTTTAATCGAATTTCGAAATCTAAATCTAAATCTTTGAAGAATTGTTGCCTTCTAGGAGATCCGGAAGCCAATATTATTTTGTAATTTTTAAGATTCTCCTTAAGCATTGAATCTAATATTTAAACTAATAACAAAAATGGATAAATAGGCTAAAATTAGAATCCCTTTCAAAATCATATATAAAAGACGAAATTCTTTGGGGTCATTAGCTTTATATAATTTTATCGAAAAATAGATTAAAGGAAGTACAATGAAAATTAGTCCATAAATAAAACTATAGAGCAATTTGGCATCTAAAATGTAAATTTTGAGATAGTATAACGCACAAAATATTGGAAGCAAACTCAAAACAAAAACCGTGTATTTTGCTTTCGAAACTCCTATAAAAACGGGTAAAGTATTTAATCCTTGGCTTTTGTCTCCTTTACAATTTTCAATATCTCCGACCAATTCAATTATTAATGATAGAATAAAAGTGAATACGGCATAATCAATTAATATGCTAAAATGGATTCCCATTACGGCTTGATTGCCATCAAATGTTGCTGGTAGTAAATCGAAAAGACCTATTATGATTAGGTAAATTGAGTTTACAAAAGCGATAATAATGTTTCCAATAAGTAAGCTATTTTTCATGCTTGAAGCATAAAAGTAGAGTGTGGAGGCAATTAGAATAAAAAGTATAGCAAAATTTGGTTTCTGAATCACATTGGACAAATAAAATCCAATAGATACCCCAATAAAAGTAAAAGCAGCATATAAATTGTAGGCTGTATTTTCAGAAATTAATTTTCCAACCACTTGAAATTCAGGTTTGTTCTCAGAGTCAGAGTCTTGCTGAAAAATGGCATTTATTATTGAACCACCCGCGGCTAAACACAGGGTAGAAAGCACTAGTAAAATATATTGCCAATCTGCAAGTGATAAAGAAATAGGTTGCAGTTTTAAAAAACCATATCTAAAGATCAATTGCATAAATGCAAGAAGTAATAAATATCGGTAATGTATAAGTTTTAAATAATTGATCATAAAAATTTTAATATATTAATCGTGTTTACCATTATAATAGAGGTGCCATTTGTCTTGAACTTTCATCACCTGTTCAATTACATCACGTACAGCTCCTTTTCCTCCATTAACATGAGAAATGTAATTTGAAATTGACTTAATTTCTGGAGCAGCATCTTGAGGGCAAGTGGGTAAACCTACCAATTGCATTACATGGAAATCGGGGATATCATCACCCATGTAGAGCACCTTTTCAGGAGAAATAGAATACAATTCACAATATTCTTTGAAGGTTTCTACTTTATCTGGGGAACCCAAATGAATGTCTGTAATTCCAAGATTCTTCAAACGGATGCGAACTCCTTCATTACTTCCCCCGGAAATAATACAAACATTGTAACCACTTTCAATTGCCGCTTTCATGGCGTAACCGTCGCGAATATTCATTTTACGAAGCATTTCACCTGTAGGAGATATATTTACCGAACCATCAGTAAGTACGCCATCTACATCGAAAACGAATGTGGTAATATCATTCATTATTTCTTTATAACTTTTAGCCATTATTT
>CANHHG010000080.1 GCA_947460615.1 Bacteroidota bacterium | reverse complement strand
ACGGCTTTGTCACCCATTTTCATTACGGTTCCCTTACCATAAGTCTTGTCTAATTTGTCTAATGTAAGTTGGAGGGCTTTTAATTTGGCTTCTTTTTCTGAACTCATCTTTTCTTTCATTTAGTTTCAATTATTTTTAGTAAAAATAGTGCTTTTTTTTGAAGATGCAAGTAGTGAATTAATAAAGAATTTAGAATCATAAAAAAAACGACTGCAAAATTTTTATTTCGTACTTTTGACCGCAATAATAAAGCAATGGAAAAAATATTATCCTACCCAATTTCTATAATTAGCCTACTTCTGTTTTTGCTAACCATAGTTATTTTTCATCCTATCCAATGGATCTGCTTTAATTTATTTGGCTACCAAGCTCATAAAAAAAGTGTGGATTACCTCAATTTTATTTTACTTAGAATTGCTCATTTATTAGGAATAACATTCAAAATTGAAAACCGAGAATTAATCCCAAAAGGAGTGCCTATTATTTTTGTTGCCAATCATCAAAGTATGTATGATATTATCGGGATCATTTGGTTTTTAAGAAGGTTTCACCCAAAATTTGTAAGTAAAAAAGAGTTAGGAAAAGGGGTTCCAAGTATCTCTTATAATTTAAATCATGGCGGATCAGTATTAATAGATAGAAATGATCCTAAACAAGCAATTATAGAAATCAAAAAATTATCTGAATACATAGAAAATACAAATCGATCTGCGGTAATTTTTCCTGAAGGTACAAGAACAAGAACAGGAAAACCTAAAGAATTTGCCAAAAGTGGATTAAAAATTCTTTGTAAATACGCACCATCTGCATATGTTGTGCCAATTACTATCAATAATTCGTGGAAATTTTTTAAATTTGGCTTTTTGCCCTTCGGCCTCGGGATTAGAATAAAGTTTACTATTCACGAAGCAATTTCTGTTAAAAATTCAAATAGCGATGAATTAACTAATATAACAGAAGACCTAATAACTAAAAGTATAATTACTTAAATAAATTGATTTATGGCCCTAAATATTAGGCTATATCTCTAAAATAAAAAAATATGTCAATAACAAACATGCGTCTCGAAGTGATGCAATTTCTTGAAAAAAATGTAGACACTTTTGTAGACAATTATCTTATTCCTGTTGAAACTATTTGGCAGCCTACCGATTTTTTACCTAATTCTCAAAGTGAAAATTTCTATGAGGAAGTTAGAGAACTGAGAGAAATTGCTAAAGATTTACCTTACGATTTTTGGGTTACTTTAGTAGGTGATACCATAACCGAAGAAGCTTTGCCAACCTATGAATCATGGTTAATGGACGTAGAAGGAGTTGATCAAGTTGAAGCAAATGGTTGGTCAAAATGGATTCGCCAATGGACTGGAGAAGAAAATCGTCATGGAGATTTGCTGAATAAATACCTTTATTTGTCAGGGCGCGTTAATATGCGTGAAGTTGAAATGACAACCCAACATTTAATTAATGATGGTTTTGATATTGGTACAGGAAGAGACCCTTATAAAAACTTTGTTTACACCAGTTTTCAAGAATTAGCAACCTATGTTTCTCATAACCGAGTGGCACAGTTAGCAAAATCTTATGGCGATAATAAATTATCTAAAATTTGCAAAATGATTGCTGGAGATGAAATGCGTCACCACCATGCTTATAGCGAATTTGTAAATCGTATTTTTCAAGTGGATCCTAGTGAAATGATGCTTGCTTTTCAATACATGATGAAACAAAAAATTGTTATGCCAGCACAATTTCTAAGAGAATCGGGGGAGAAAATAAGCTCTGCTTTTGAACATTTTTCTGATTCAGCGCAGAGAATTGGCGTTTATACCGCTAATGATTATGTTGAAATCATGCAAAAATTAATTGATAAATGGGAAATTGATAAAATTTCAAATTTAACAGACGATGCCGAAAAAGCACGTGATTATTTGATGAAACTTCCTTCTAGAATGGCTAAAATTTCTGAAAGATTAATCATCCCTCAGGAATCTCAAGTTTTTAAATGGGTGGAACCTGCAAGAATTTAATTAAATAACAAAGCGTATTCAATGTTGAATTTTAAAGTAACTCTTTGATCTTCAACATTTTTTTATAATATAATTTTTATGACGACCCAAAATCTTATTAACGACACCATTGCATTTGTAAAAAAAGAGCTTGAAAATGCAGAAGGCGGCCACGATTGGTTTCATATAGAACGTGTTTATAAAAATGCTGTGCTTATTGCAAATGAAGAAAATTGCGATATTGAAATAGTGCAATTGGGCGCTTTACTTCACGATATTGCCGATAGTAAATTTCATGCTGGTGATGAAACTGTTGGTCCTAAAAAAGCTCGATTGTTTTTAGAAAGTAAAAATGTCCCTGAAAACACAATTGCTCATGTAGTTAATATTATTAGAAATATATCTTTCAAAGGCGGTCACGAAGCTCAAAAATTTACTTCGTTAGAATTAGATATTGTTCAAGATGCTGATCGATTGGACGCTATTGGAGCCATAGGAGTTGCTAGAACTTTTAATTATGGAGGTTATAAAAACAGGGCAATTTTCAACCCTGAGGTTAAACCAAATCTTAACATGAGTAAAGAAGAATATAAAAATTCTGATGCTCCAACAATTAATCATTTCTACGAAAAATTGTTGCTTTTAAAAGATAAAATGAACACTAAAACCGGTAAAGAAATTGCGGCCCAACGCCATGAATTTATGGAGTTGTTTTTAAACCAGTTTTATGACGAATGGAACGGGGAAAAATAATTTATTCCCCTTTAAAATCAGGCTTTCTTTTTTCTAAAAAAGCAGTTGTACCTTCTTTAAAATCTGCGGTTGCAAAACATTTTCCAAAAGCATCAATTTCGGTTTTAAAACCATTTACTCCTTCTTTATAATTGGCATTTATAGCTTTAATAGCAAACCCTATTGCAACTGGTGAATTTTTACTGATTTTCTGACCCATCTCCTTACAGAAATCTAAAAGGGTTTCTTGTGGAAGAACATAATTAACTAAGCCATAATTCTTTGCCTCTTCAGCATTTAACATTCCGGCAGTAAGAATCATTTCCATGGCTTTCCCTTTTCCAACTAATTGAGGCAATCTTTGGGTTCCACCATAACCTGGAATCACGCCAAGGGTAACTTCTGGCAATCCCATTTTGGCATTTTCAGATGCCACTCTAAAATGACAGGACATGGCTAATTCTAATCCTCCACCCAAAGCAAATCCATTAATTGCTGCAATGACCGGTTTAGATAAATTTTCAATTAAGTCAAACAATCCTGTTTGTCCTTGCATAGCCAAATCAGCTCCTTCACTTTCAGAAAAATGAGCAAACTCAGAAATATCAGCACCTGCAACAAAGGCTTTTTCACCACTTCCTGTTAGAATTATCGCTCTAATGTCTTTATTTTTTTCCAAGCTTGTAAATGCATGTTGCAATTCGATAATGGTTGCTTTATTCAAAGCATTCAATTTTGTAGGACGATTGATGGTTACTGTTGCGTTGTTTGTTTCTTGAGAAACTAAGATATTTTCGTAGTTCATTTTGCTGATTTTATGAATTAATTATTGGTAAAGAAACGGTGAAAGTCGCTCCTTTTCCCTCTTCTGTTTCAAATGTAATTGATCCTTTATAATTTTCAATAATATTCTTAATAATTCCTAATCCCAATCCCATTCCGCTATTTTTAGTGGTGAATTTAGGTTCAAATATTCGGTCTATATTTTCGGCTTCAATACCAATTCCATTGTCTTTTACTAAAATAAGAACGTTGTTTTCTTCTTTCTTTACGGATACCAAAATAGTTTTTTCAGATTGATTTTCTGGTATTGATTGAATTGCATTTTTTACTAAATTAGTAATCACACGAATCAACTGTGCGCGATCCATTTTTGAAATGATCTCTTTTTCTTTGCTTTCAAAAACGATATAATCTTCATTGAAAATATCCAATGTCAACTCAACCACATTGACCACATTTAGGGTTTCATTTTGTTGCGCTGGCATCGATGCAAAATTAGAAAATGCAGATGCAACCGAACTCATCGTGTCAATTTGCTGAATTAAAGTTTTCGAATAATCGTTTAGCTTTTGCTTTAAATCAGGGTCATTTGAATCAAATTTTCTTTGGAAACTTTGAACCGTTAATCGCATTGGCGTAAGCGGATTTTTAATTTCGTGAGCCACTTGTTTCGCCATTTCGCGCCATGCACCCTCCCTCTCACTTTGGGCTAATTTCAAAGCACTTTCTTCTAATTCATTCACCATTCCATTGTAAGCACGAATTAACAAATTGATTTCTTTGCTATTGGCTTCTAGTACAATTTTCTCGTTTTTCTGATCTAAACTGGTGTCTCGTAATTTGTCGGAAATTGTTTTTAATGACTTCGTGATATAGGTAGAAAGAAAATAAGCAACACCAAATGCAATTACCAACATAAAAGCATAAACTTGTCCTAATTTGATTAAGAAATTTTGAAGCTCTGCTTCATAAAAACTATCGTCTTCCACATACGGAATGTTCAGAATTCCAAGTGGTTTAAATTTTTCATCTTTTATAATACTATAGGAAGAACGGTTTTTTACACCATCAATATTTTTAATATCAACGTATCTTTTTTCAATGGAAGATTGAACCAATTTCAAGATGTATTTCGGAATTGGAGGTGCTACGGGATCAACAGAAAAAGAAGCTTTTGACGATTTTAATAATTTACCATCCAAACCAAAAATATTAATTTCTAAACCATGAATTTGTGACAATTCATGAATTTTATCTTTAAAAATCAAGTTTAGATTATTGGCAGAAAGTGGATAGGTTGTATTGGCAAGCACATAATTAATATGCTCGTTAATCGCCGTCTCCTTTCGTTCTAAACGTTCTTGATGGTATACTTTAGATTCATTTTTAAACTGAATAATTGAAATGGAAGCCATTAATACAGACGCTATCAAAACCAATACAATCATCGACAGGAAAATCCTAGTTCGAAGGGAAAGCATTGACATTTTGGAATTTGCTGCCATAATTTACGACTTGTTTTTCTCTCGAATTCGTTTGTACATTTTAAATCCTAACATAATAATTATTGAAAAAAGGAAGATTCCTATCACTCCATAAATCCAGTTAAAAGCATTTTTTAAAACCACTAAAAATACCACTGCAAACAGAATTATTGTCGCCCCTTCATTCCACAAACGCATAAAATTGGAAGTATATTTCACTTCATTATTTTGCAATTGCAAATAAATTTGGTGGCATTTAAAATGATAAATAAACAATAGAACTACAAATACTAATTTCACTTGCATCCAGGACATTCCAATTAAATCAGGGTTTAAATGCAATAGTGATAGCGCAAAAACAGTCGCTAAAATAGCACTTGGCCAAGTGATAATGTACCACAATCGATACGTCATTATCTTGTATTGATTTTGCAAAATCTCCTTTTCAAGTGATGGCTTATCGTTGGCTTCTATTTGGTAAACAAAAAGGCGAACAATGTAAAAAAGCCCTGCAAACCAGGTGATTACAAAAATAAGGTGAAGCGATTTTAGGTAGTTATAAAGTTCCATTATTTAACACATGATTAATTTTTAACCCAATTTTCGATCCAATTTGCAACTGTTTGACACCATTCGTCGCCATCATTCATACATGGAATAGCCATGAAATTCTCACCTCCGTGTTCTTTGAATTCGTGGCTGGCTTCCATCGCAATTTCCTCCAATGTTTCCAAGCAATCGGAAACAAATGCTGGAGTTACTACCGCCAAATTCTTGATTCCTTTTTCTGGCATTTTGTTTACTTCCACATCGGTATATGGAGTTAGCCATTTGTCTCCAGCCAATCGAGATTGAAAGGTTTGGCTGTATTTTCCTTCTGGTATTCCTAAATATTTCACTACTTGTTTTGTAGTTTCATAGCATTGATGGCGGTAACAAAATTCGTGAGCTGGCGAAGGCGTGTTACAACAAGATCCATCAATTTTGCAATGTGATTTTGTGATGTCCGTTTTACGTATATGGCGCTCTGGGATTCCATGATACGAAAACAATAAATGATCGTATTCAAAACCTTCTAAATGCTTTTTGATAGAATTTGATAAACTTGAAATGTAATCTGGTTTGTTATAAAAAGCAGGTACTATGGTGAATTTCATCTCAGGAAAATACTTTTTTCGGTGTTCTTCTGCCAATTCTAAAATGGTCGTTGTAGAGGCCATTGCATGTTGAGGATACAACGGAAACAACAACACTTCGTCAACTCCTTGGTCTTTCAATTCTTGCAACCCTTTTAAGATGGACATTTTGCCATAACGCATTGCTAACCCTACCGGAATTGAGGATAATTGCTGTACTTTTTTCTGCATTCTTTCAGAAATAACAACTAAGGGAGAACCTTCTTCCCACCAAATTTTTGCGTAAGCAGCAGCTGATTTCTTGGGTCTTGTTTGTAAAATAATACCACGAACCAATAAAGCTCGAAGCAAAAAAGGAACGTCAATTACGTATTTATCCATTAAAAATTCATCCAAATAAGG
Organism: Bacteroidota bacterium; assembly: GCA_947460615.1. Lineage (GTDB taxonomy): Bacteria > Bacteroidota > Bacteroidia > Flavobacteriales > Flavobacteriaceae > Flavobacterium. The sequence continues at coordinate 1,348 of CANHHG010000080.1, read as the reverse complement.
CTTAACATCTTTTGGCGTTGGACTTTCTGGAGAGCCTAAATTGACTAATAATACACCTTTCATATCTTTATATTTATTTATAAAAGTAAATTAATCTTACTTTCAATTATTATGATTAACTAATTTATTTATATTATGTGTTGGGGTTAATGGCCATTAAGTATTTTTTTGGCGTGGTTGCAAATTTCTTTTTGAAAGCTGCTATAAAATGACTTCCAGTACTGTAGCCAATTTTCAATCCTACTTCGTTGACATTATAGGAACCGCTATCTAATAATTTTCGAGCACATTCCATTTTATAATCAAAAAGAAAACCATAAACGGTATCTCCATAAATTTGTTTGAAACCCATTTTTAATTTCTTCAAATTTAATCCTACTTGGTCGGCTAATTCTTGTAATCCTGGGGGCTCTGCCATATTTGCTATAACAATTTCCTTCGCTTTTTTAATTTTCATGACATTCTCTTCATCAATTAAAAACGGACATTGCTCCGCATCTGGATCTTCAGATCTATTGAAAAACAAACTCAATAATTCATAACCTTTCCCTTTATAATAAAGGTTTTTAATATTTGGATGTAAATTATAATGAAACAATTGGCTTAATACAATTGCCATTGATGGGCTAATATCACTTTCATTGTAATATTTTTTATCTTGATTTTCCCCACTTAAAAATGGAATATAGCTAGCTTCGGTAGAAAATAAAGCGTGGAATTTTTTGATTGAAATGATTACGGAAATCACCCAAGTTTGAGGTTCTAATATTAAATTCAAAGGCAATTCTTTTTGAGGATTATAAAGCAATAGCGCTTTTTCTTCCTTTAAATCTAAAGTGTAATTCCCTTGATTAAAAATAAATTTTGCTTTTCCTTTTATCCCAAAATGAAATTGAATCAGCCCTTGATTGATTTGTTTTTCTACATGAAAAGGTTCATTTTCATCGTTTTGAAAGCGAATTAAGATAAAATCATCTTCAATTTTTATTACTTCTTGAGAACCCATAGCGATATTTTTTTTATTTAAAAAACACGATTTCGATTGTTATTTTATTTAGAATGCATCTAAATAAACAGACGTTAACCATCCTGTTTTAGTGCAAAAATAGAAATATTAATACAAAAATAACGATTTAAAGACAAAAAATCTCATAGCGACACAAATAGTCCTTTAAGCGTTGTTTTTATAAAAACTATAGCTATAATTTTGCTCTACTTTTTTGAAAGTACCATTATGAAAAACAATCCATCGAAACCGCTCTATTTTTATTCTGTAGGCTTAAGCTATAAAAAAGCGGATGCCGAAATCAGAGGAAAATTTAGTTTGGATTCTACCGCTAAAACTCGT
>CANHHG010000079.1 GCA_947460615.1 Bacteroidota bacterium | reverse complement strand
CGTCGCCTTTCTTTGGAACCCCAGCTTTTTAAGCTGGGGTTCTTTTTTTTGTACCTGAAGCCCACTGGGCTTCCTCCTCTTAATATGCTACGCCAGTTCGCTTTGCTCGGGTCAAATGTCGCCTTTGCTTCGCCCGTTCAGCTAACGCCTAGGGGTCTTTGTTTTAGTAGCCTGTCCAGATGAAATCTCGAACCATTTGCTGAAAGATTATGAGCATTGTTTGGAGTTTATTAATAATAGCTTAAACTATATTACTTAATTGTAAATCATTTAAATTCAATTTAAAACACCATAATTTCATTTATTTTTTAACTTTAATAAATTATAGATATATTTGTTTTTCAATTACTATTAACAAGTGTTAAATGAGAAATATAGTGTTTAAATTGTATCTATTATTTCTGATAATTATTTTTGGATTTATTCCAGAAACAATTGTTGGTCAAACACTTAGTGTTCCTGAAAATTCAATTCTTAAGGCTTCCGAAAAATTAATTTTTTCAAACCCCAATGAAGCGATAAAAATAGCAATTCAACTATCAAAAAACGAGAACAACTCTGATTTTGAGAGAGCTGAAATTAATTATATTTTATCAAAAGCCTATTTTGCCAAAGGGGATTATAACAATTCTCTAAAAGCTTTATTTGCCTTAAAAATTTATAAATCTCAATTATCAGATTTTAATAAAAGCGATATACTTATAAGTAAAATTCGAATTCTGAGAGAATTGTCATTAGATAAAGAATCCAAAAAATTACTTTCAATCGTAGAAACAAATTCAGAATTAATAGCTAATTCAATTGAAAAACAGCTTGTAAAAAAAGCCTTACTTATTGAAAAAGCAAGACTTCTTTATAAAGAACACGAGTACAGAAAAGGAATTCAACTATTATTGAATCAAGAAAAATCAGACATCAAAGTTGATTCACCAGATTTAGAACTTTCATTAAAATTACTGCTAGGTGATTTTTATTTGAAACAAAAAGATTTTGTTTCAGCTGAGAACAATTATAAAGCGGCCTATTTAATTACCACCAATCAAGCGAATCTGAATATATATCAACGGGTGTTTGCTCTTTCGGGATTAGCTGACCTTTGTTTTTTTAGAAAAGAACACAATCAAGGGTTGTTAATCTTAAAAGAAGCACTTTTATATTCCCAAAATTTGCAGAATATTTATTTGCAAGAAATGATTGTCAGACAATTAAATGTTAATTATTTAGCAATGAATGACACGTTGAATTATAAGATTTCAAATGCAAATTTCATTCAATTACAATCTAAAATTGAGATAAATGAGCAAGAGACTGTTAATTCAGCGTATAATTTAATTTCAAAAGAATATGTTGATAATTACAAACAGAGTAAATCGAGTTATGAAATAATTCTCTCTAATATTTTACTTTTTATCTTACTTATAATTGTAGTTTTTGTAATAATTTATATTAAGTATTCACAACGTTTAAAAAATTTAAACGAGCTCGCAAAATACTTGCAAATCACCAAAACAAATTTGACTAAAATCCAAATTGAGAAAAAGCAAGAACATAAAAAAGCGATCATATTAAAAGAAACAGAAGAACAAATTTTGATCAAATTAAAGAAATTTGAAAATTCAAAACGGTTTTTGAATAAAGACTTTTCATTGGCAGTTTTAGCGGGCCAATTGGATACTAATACCAAATATTTATCGGAGATTATCAATTCAAATTATCAAATGAATTTTAATACTTATATCAATAAACTAAGAATAAATTATATAGTTGAAAAATTAAAAACCGATCCAAATTTTGTTAAATATAGAATTAGTTATTTAGCTGAAAATTGTGGATTTGCCTCTCACAGCAGTTTTGCAACAGTTTTTAAATCCATAACTGGCCTTGCTCCAGTTAAATTTATTGAGTTTTTAAACCGCGATGAAAAAATTTCAGAAGAATGACATTTAGAATGTTAAATAGCGTATCTCTTACCCTCATTACAGTTGTTTTTATTTTAATAACGGCGAGGCCTTCGTATGCTCAAGATAAAAAACGATTGGATAGCATCGTGAAATCAGCGTCCAATCAAATGTATAATAATCCTGATAATGTAATTAAATTAGGATCAATATTATTAAAAGAAGCAGGTAAGAATTACGATTATAAGATTATGGGCTTCAAATTAATTTCTGATGGATATTCCGCCAAGCGAGATTATGAAAAATCGTTAGAATATGTAATGAAAGCAAATCAATTGTTGAGTTATTCCAACGATCAATTACTAAAAATAAGTACTTTAAATAAAGTTGGAATTCAGTACCATCAGTTAAAAATTTATGATAAAGCAATAGAATATTTAGATCAATCTGAGCATTTAATGATGGAGTATCCAATCCCCGATTCTATAAGAACCTATTTGGGTAGAAATTACATAGTTCGAGGATTTATTTATAAAGAAAAATTTAATTGTGAAATTGCACTCGATTTTTTTGATAGGGGCATAATTGAATTACAAAAAACCCACACTAAAATAGTAAATTCAGCAATTAGTATAGCAAAATATAATAAGGGGAATTGTTATATTTTGTTATTAAATAATAAATTGGCAAAGCAAAATTTTGAAGAAGCCAATCGGTATGCAAAAGAAATCAATGCTTTAAGTTTACAAGCATTTGCTTTAAAAGGATTGGCACAAGTTTATACATTAGAAGGCGACTATCAACTCGCAATTCAAACATTAAATAATGCAATTTTACTTTCATCTTCTGTAGATGATTTAATTTTGAATCAAGAAATATACAAAGGATTGTCTGAAAATTATTTGGCAATAAATGATTGGGAGGAATTTAAAAAATATCAAAATAATTTTCTAATAACACAGAAATTAATCAAGGAGCGAGAAAGAAAATCGGTGAGTGATTCTTTAAACTTAAAAGATGAATCCTTGAAACTAGAATTAAAGAATGAAATTTCTAATTATTATTATAAATTTATAGGAACCTTTTTTGCAATTATTTTTCTAGTGATCACTTTTATCTTTTTTATTAGGAATATAGTTAAGAAAATACGACAATTAAGAACGGAAATTCAGCTATTACAAAACGAGTAATTTTTCGGGTTTAAAAATTTGATTTTCAATAGTTTAATATTTTATATTTAACATTTTTTTCTTTCAAAATTCAGTAATATTGAAACCTCTTTGTTTTAGTATTCTATTTAAATTCTCTATTTTTAAAATCTGAATTAAATTATTAATAATTTACAATTTTCATTATGACTAAAAATTACACTCGAAATTTAGTTTGTTTACTTTTTGTATTAACAGCATTAGTTTCTTTTAACACAAATGCACAAACTACTCTAATCAATCCTTTAGGAGATGGAGGTTTCAACAACGGAAGCACATTCGCCGCTAATGGTTGGACTGTTGCTAATCAAGGGGTAAACCCATCTAAATGGGTTGTAGGAACTGCTGTTTCTGCAACAACTACCGCTTCAGCAGCTTCAGTAACTTTAGCAGCTACTTCAATAACCTTGACTGCAGGTAATCCAAATATCTATCCAGGTATGTCGGTTACTGCTACAGGGGGAGTGCTCGCTGCAAATACTTATGTTTCAGCAATAAGTGGAGCTACCTTAACATTAACTAATGCAACTATATTAGCCTCAGCGACCCCAGTGACTTTAACCTTCGGTTTTGGTGCAAATGGTGGGGCTGTAGCTTCGTCCGCTTCTGCCTCTACTCTTGGTGCCGCTACCTTAACATTAACTGCAGCTAATCCAGGTATTGTGGTTGGACAATCCATAACAGTAACTTCTGGTGCTGCAATTCTAGCTCCAAATACTTTTGTTACCAATGTGAGTGGTACAACTATAACAATATCGCAACCTACAATTGCAACATCAGGTTCAGCTGTAACTTACAGCTTTGGATCTACAACTTCTAACATATCTGGTAATGCAGCTTACGTATCTAATGATGGAGGTGCAAGTAATACCTATTTTGGATTTAACGGAAACAGAACACTTTATTTTTATAGAGATGTGACTGTTTCAAGCACTCAAAAAGCAATGACTTTAACATTTGATGTAAAGTCACCAAATACTTCTTCTAATGGTTGGCAAGTTTGGGTTGCCCCAACTACTCAATCGGTAGTTGGTACTGATACCCAAGTAACGTCACCATTTTTAAATACTTCAGTATGGCCTGGGGCTACATTAATTGCTTTCAATCATACTTCTCAGGTAGGAACCACAAAACAAACCGCTTTTATTCCGCCAAGTTTTGCAGGTACTACATTTAGATTAATTTTTGTTTGGACTAATGGCTCTGGTGCGGCTTCATTACCGCCTGCAGCAATTGATAATATCTCCTTAATTTCAAGAGTTGCCACTGATATTAGTAGTACTGGAACTGGACTTTGGTCAAATGCTTCCATTTGGGATATTGCTGTTCCAACTCCAGCAGATAACGTAGTAGTATCAGCAAATACAGCCGTTTCAATAGATTCTAAATTTTCAGGAGCTGTTGATTTAAATGTTGCTGGATCAAATGCGACACTTCAATGGGCAAATTCAGGATCAGTACTTGATGATTTTAAAATAACTAATGATTTAGGAATAAGTGGAAGTGGGGCTAAATTTAATGTTTATGAAGCTGGTTTGCCTGCAAATGGGAAAAGATTATCTGTAGCTCATGACTTAAATGTAACTGCTGGAGGGAGATTTGATACTTCGGCACCAGCTTTTACTTCTAACTATGGGTATTTGAATTTAAATGGTTCAACTGTGCAAACGGTAACCGTTGATGGAGCAAGTTTTGTAGGAGGAACCAATATTACAACTGCTTCAACAAACCAGCAGAATGTAATAGGTCAGCTTGCAATTAATAACACTAGTACTGCAACTCCTAACATAATATGGAATGCCAATAATGTAAGAATAGGAGCAAAATTTTTAAACAGTACTGGTAGAATTGCACTAGGAACAAATAAAATTACTCTTGGTAATTATGGTTCAATAACCGAAACACCATCTTTAGGAACAGGGTTTATAGGTGGAACCGTTTCTAAATGGATAAGTTCTGCATACACTACTGCAGTTCCTGCAGGTGTAGATTATCCTTTTGGTATAACCAATTCATATGGTACAATTTATCAAATACTTGATAATAGATCTAATAGTCGTTGGATGTTGTTATATCCAGAGGCTCTTCCTTCAACATCAGGTGAAGTAGCGGTTACTTATACTGATGCTACAACAGTCACAACAGGATTATCTGTTGTTGATGGTAGTTATACGGTGAATAATAGATACAATGGAAATTGGACAGTTTCTACACCAAACAGTAATACTTCTGGAACGGGAAGTGCAATTAACTTTAAAAATGGAGGCTTATTTTTTCAAGATACTACTGCAACTGGTATGGCTGCGGGTAGTGCAACAGTTACTCTATCAGCAGCAAACACAAAAATTAAAGTTGGCCAATTAGTTTCTGGAGCTAATGTACCTGCAAATACATTTGTAACTGCAATATCTACTACTACATTAACTTTATCTAATGGTGCGATATCGTCAATTACAGCTGCGGAAAGATTAACTTTCTCAGCTGCCTCATTAACTAGTGCTACAGGAATGACTTCAGCTACCAACACCGTAACTTTAGCTGCGGCAAATACAGATATTACTGTTGGGTTAGAGGTTATTGGTGCTAACATTCCAACTGGAACGATTGTAACTGCTATTTCTGGTGTGACATTAACATTGTCACAAGCAGCAACTGCAACAATTACATCGGCAGTTCAATTAATTTTTGCTCCAAACTTTAGAGTTGGGTTATATGCTACGGGCGGTTACCTGGCTAAGGATGGATCTTCTCGTATTATTAATTCAACTTCTGCATTATCAGGAACTCATCAAGATGGAACAATTACTCCGTTTGTATTTAGAACTGGAGTTCCATTTTCTTCTTTAACTGCGGCACCACTTTATGTTGGTTTAGCTTCATCATCATTGATAAATACTTCAGGAGCTATTACTTCAGCTGCTACAGGAGCCTGGACAACTGGTTCTACATGGGTTGGGGGAGTAGTCCCTACAGCTTGTCAAACAGTAATTATTGCTACCGGTCATACCGTAACTGTAAATTCAACTGCAGTTGCAGGAAATGTAATTATAAATAACGGTGGAACTTTAGTGAATGCTTCCGGTTCATTTACAGTAGGTTGTTCTGGTAAAAACTCCGCTTTTGAAAATTATGGTAACTATACTTGTAGTGGCGGAACGGTAAATGTTAATGGTTATGTAAATCATAAATCAAACAGTACATTTAATCATACTGGTGGAGATATTATTGTTGATGGAAATGATAACGGAAACGTAGCAACGAGTGTTGGTTTTGGAGGTTCTATCTTTAAAATTGAGACATCTAATTTAAATTTGACAGGTGGTAAAATAACTATTGTAGACCCACTAGTTAATTTTAGTTCTCCTTTTACAGCTACTACAACTAATGTTTCTTCTACTACAGAAGGATTAACTACAGGTACATTCGCAGGTGCTATTACTAATGCAGCAGTAGCTAGTGGTTCAACTAGTTTACCAATGGCTGCTAATGGTGCAGGGACTAATTTTTATGCTGTAGGAATGTTTGTATCAGGTAATGCTGGAATCCCAGCTGGAACAACTATTGCAAACGTTACTGTTGCAGCGGTTGGGGGAGCGATAACTTTAACATTATCTGCACCTACTACGGCGGCATTAACCGCGGCTTCAGTATTACAATTTTCATCAATGACTAATGGTTGTAATAAAATTACTTTAGCTACCAATTCTTTAAATGCAGGATTGAATATAGGCTATGGAGTTTCAGGAAATGGTATTCCTGTAGGAACTGTTATTTCAGCAATTGCTTCTGATAACTTTTCTGGACTTGGATCAGGATTAGTATCTGTTACATTATCAAATCCAGTTACGGGGTTGTCTCCAAATCCAAGTACAGCATCACAAGCAATTTCTTTTTCTACAGTTGCTCCGGGATCTTTTGCTTCTGTATTAACAGCTGCAAATCCTAACATAATTCCTGGGATGATTGTATCAGGGACAGGACTTTTAGAAGGAACCTATGTTACTGATATTTCAGGAACAGGGATTAGGTTTTCTCAGCCGATACAGGTTGGAGCACCATCTCCATTAGCTTTAAGCTTTTCACCAAAAAACTTTGAAAGTTCAGGTGCTTTTGTATATGATTCTCCAAATCATTATGCAGCAGGTTTAGGACATACTTTACAAATTGGTGATGGAATATCTACTCAAAAAGGAGCTGTTACTACTTATGGTTTTAACTGTGTATTCCAGAAATACATAATTAATGGTATGCTTTCTCTTGGAAATTTAATTTTAAATGCTCCTGATGGTAATAGCAGATTTTTGAACTCGATGACTGGTCCGGGTAACAATAATTCATGTAACATGAACGTTCAAGGAGATTTCACTATTGCTGCAGGAAGTGTGTTTAAAAAGCAAGGAGCAAATTCGACTTTATATTTGGGAGGTAATTTAGTTAATAACGGTTCGTTTTTAACAGGTTTAGGTGGAATTACTCTTGTAATGGGTAATTTATACAATGGTTTCTGTGAGCCTACAACGCTTCCTCAAACAATTTCTGGAACGGGTGTATTTAGTAATAGTTTATATTCACTTGCTTCAGGTTATCCAGGGTCTATATCGTCTTTAAATATTAATAATACAAGTTCTGCTGGTGTAACACTAGCGGTTGCTGGATTTAGAGCACAAAGTTGTACACTAACAAATGGTATTCTAAGAACTTCCACTAACTTTCCTCTTTTGGTAGGAGATTTTACAGGAGGAGGTACCATAAATATCAGTTCAAATCTAAATCCAAACGGATCAGGTGTTATGCTT
>CANHHG010000078.1 GCA_947460615.1 Bacteroidota bacterium | reverse complement strand
CTAAATTATTAAACCAATTTGTTAAATCAGAAATATCCAAATCACTCAATTCAACGATGTTTTTATCGTTTATTTTGAAAAATAAAGATTCCTTTTTCAACCTTGAACCTTCACAAACGGGACATTTCACTTCGTCCATAAATCCTGAAGCCCAACGCTTAATTGTTGCCGAACCACTTTCATCGTGTTGGTTTTTTATAAAGTGTGAAATCCCTTCAAAATCAATTTTATATTCTTTGGTAATTCCCAATGTTTTTGACTCTACCAAGAATTTGTCTTTCCCACCATTTAAAATAATTTCCATGGCTTCTTCAGAAATTTTCTCAATTGGATCGGTAATTTTGAAATTGTATTTTTCTCCGATAATCTCCAATTGCTTGAAAATCCAAGTCGATTTATATTCACCTAAGGGCGCAAAACCACCGATTTTTACAGATAGTTTAGGATTTGGAATTATCATTTTAACGTTAATTTCATTGACAGTTCCTAAACCATTACAGTGATCGCAAGCTCCTTTTGGGGAATTGAATGAAAACAAATTTGGCTCTGGATTTTGATACGAAATCCCTGTAGTAGGACACATCAAATTCCGACTAAAATAACGAACGATATCAGAATCTTGATCCAAAACCATAATCACATTTTCACCGTGATGCATCGCTGTTTTGATACTTTCTAAAACTCTCTTTTCATTGTCTTCCGTTGAATCTATTAGAACTCGATCAATAACAATTTCAATATCATGTGTTTTGTATCGGTCTAGTTTCATTCCCACGGTGATGTCTTTTATTTCTCCGTTGACACGTACTTTTAGAAAGCCTTGTTTTGCAATTTGCTGAAACAATTCACCGTAATGCCCTTTTCGGGCTTTAATTACTGGCGCTAGAATATTAATACGTTTTCCATTAAAATCTTTGATGATCAAATCTTTAATTTGCTCATCATTGTAAGAAACCATTTTTTCTCCTGTATTATAACTGTAAGCATCACCACCTCGAGCATAAAGCAATCGAAGAAAATCATAAATTTCAGTGATGGTTCCCACAGTAGATCGGGGACTTTTGCTAGTGGTTTTTTGTTCAATAGCTATTACTGGGGAAAGTCCGTCAATTTTATCTACATCAGGTCGTTCTAAACCTCCAAGGAATTGACGTGCATAGGCCGAAAAAGTCTCCACATATCTTCTTTGTCCTTCAGCATAAATGGTATCAAATGCTAATGAAGATTTTCCTGAGCCGGAAAGCCCAGTGATAACAACCAATTTTTCTCGTGGAATGGAAACGTCAATGTTTTTCAGATTGTGAACTCGCGCTCCTAAAACTTCAATTGTATTCTCTTTATCTAGCATATTTTTTATCAAAACGCAAAGTTACCATTTTGATTTAAACTTTCGTTACAACGCTTATAAAGATTTTGTTAATACTTGAACTATAATTTATTCAATTGTCATTGTTTTCAACATACTTCTATAAGCCTCAAGTGCATTTGATTTGGAGATAAATCCGTGGTATTTTCCATTTTTAATTACGGGTAAAAAAACGACATTTGTTTTTTCAAATTTATCCATTACCATTTCCATACTATCTGTTGGGTAGATAATTTCTTTCGGTGGATGCATTACCTCGTTTATCGGTGTGTATTTCACTTTGAAATCACTAAATATTATATCACGAATCTCATTGAAATAGATCACTCCAATTAATTCCTGCTCGTCGTTTACAACAGCAAATACCACTTGATTAGAATTGGAAATCATCTCTACCAAAGACAAGAGGTTGTTTTCCAATTTTACCGTTAAGTAATCCGTTTGAATAATAGTATTGATATCCAAAGTAGCTAAGATATTAGTGTCTTTATTACTAGTAAATGCGTTTCCTTTCTTAGCTAATTTTTTCACATCCAAGGAGTGTTTTTCAAATCTTTTTGAAATTGCAAAACTTATTGAAGAAACAATCATTAATGGGATCATTAAATCGTAACCGCCAGTAATTTCTGCGATAAGAAATATTGCAGTTAGCGGCGCATGAAACAATCCGCTTAATATTCCAGCCATTCCCACCATCGTAAAATTGCTTATTGGTAACTTGGCTAATCCGGTCAAATTGATTAATTTGGAGAAGAAAAATCCAGTGTAGGAACCTAAAAATAGGGAAGGTGCAAAATTCCCTCCGTTTCCGCCACTACCAATTGTAATTCCAGTTGCATATACTTTTAACAACATTGTAGCTCCAATAAAAATTAAAAGTGCCCAACTATTATTTCTAAAGTCACTAAACAAGGTATTCTCTAATAATTGACCTGGATCATTATCTGACAAAATCTTAATACTTTCATAGCCTTCACCAAACAAGGTAGGAAAAACAAAGATGATTATTGCCAATAATGAAGCACCAAAGACTCCTTTTTTATAAGGACTTAATTTCAATCTTCCGAAGAAATGCTCTACTCTTTGAAAATTTCTAGAATAATAAATGGCAATAAACCCGGTAAATATTCCTAATGCAATATAGTAAGGCGTGAAGTGATAATTGAATGATTGCTTTTGATTAAAATTCAACAAGATACTTTCGTCCAATACCATTTTTGAGATCAAAGCACCAGTTGCTGCAGATATCATTATTGGTGTAAAAGCGGAAATGCTAACATCGACTAATAGCACTTCAATTGCGAATAATACCCCTGCAATTGGGGCGTTAAATGCAGCGGCAATTCCTGCTGCCACACCACAACCTATCAATAAAGTTCGGTCTTTGTAACTAAGTTTATACCGTTGTGAATAATTAGACCCAAAAGCAGCTCCGGTTATAACAATAGGGCTTTCTAAACCAGCAGATCCCCCTAAACCAACAGTTAATGAACTGGTTACTATTTGAGCATACATTTGTTTTTTAGGAATAACACTCGATTTTTTGGCTACCGCAAATAAAATCTGAGAAGTTCCTTTTTCAATAGTTCCTCCTAATAGTCGTTTCACAACAAATAGGGTTAATAGTATTCCAACAATTGGCAATACACTATTGATAAAGCTCAGTTTTAGTATTCCGTTGATTTCTGTTGCAAATGAAAATACAGAATGCGCAAAACTCTTTAAGATAATTACAGCTACCGCCGATGAGATACCTACCAATACGCTCGATAAAAAAATAAATTGTTTTTCTGTCAATTTTGATTGTGCCCAGACTAAGGTAGACTCCAACTTATGTACAATTCTTTTCAGCATTATCTTTTGTAAAGTATTAATTTACTTTTTTTATATTGTTTAGATCAATTTTCTTATGGCTTCTTTTCTACTCAATGGTTTTAGATCGTTACCATTAACAAAATTAAGTACCAAATTAGGATTAACACTTCCGTATTCTCTTAGCGCCCAGCCAATGGCTTTTTGTATAAAAAACTCCTTCGATTGAGAGTGCTTCAAACATTCTGAAAAAAGTAATTCGTAATTGGTATTCTTTTTATAACCCAATTGAAAAAGTATAGCGCTTCGATTCAGCCACATATTATTTGAATTTGAAAATCGTTCGATTACTTTTTCAGTTTCATTTGGGAATTCAATTAAATACTGCCCTAATAAGTATTTTGAAATGGTATCCACGCTATCCCACCAAGAATGGGTTGTCAAAAAGATTTCTATTAATTTAATATCGTCTTTTTGATAGTTTTTTTTAAAATTTTTAATCAGAATTTCAATCCCACAATAATGCAATTCTCGATATTCTTTTTTCAATAAAGTTAAAGCGATTACTCTATAATTCTCAGCAATTTCTTGTTTGTTTGATTTTAGTAAATCGTAAAAAATGAATCTTCTTTCATCCGTTTTTATGCCATAAAACGAAAATAAGTTTTTCATGTACTTTTTCATTTGAAAGGCATTTTCTTCGTTTCTTTTTTGGTTGAAAGCAGCTTCTAATTGGAAAATAAAACTCATTTTATTGTAAAAAAATTTAATTTACAAAGTAAGTAATTTTTTTGATGAAAACGTTCGTAATTCTTCAAAGAAATCAGTGAAATCTTGTTCAAATTCTGAATAATAATGTTTCAATTCAGTAACAGAGTTTCGCATCATTGAAACGTTTTTAGTTCGTCGGTCCATTTGCGTAAGTATTTTCTCTATTCCATCAATAGACCTGTAATTTAATAACCAGTTTTGCTTAATCATATAAGGTTGCATCATCTTCGCTTTTTCTGTTAAATGCATTTCATAAGTGGTTAGTGAAATATAGAAATTTTGGACAAAGTCTTCTAGCGATTCCTCGGAATAATAATTCCAATTTTTTGCAAGAAAGTGATCGAAAAATACATCAACTATAACACCAGAATAATGGTGGTAATGCGAATGCAATCGTTTGGTGCATTTTCGGAATAATGGATGTTCGTCTGTATAAGTATCAATGGCACGATGCAATACTATTCCTTTTTGATTTTCGAAATCAAAAGATAAATACTGATTTCCGCGAACACCATCAGCAATAAAGTTGCCGATTTTAATCAAATCTGAAGATCCTGAAAGGTAAATGTGCGCTAAAAAATTCATTCTTCGAAAGTAAGAATTTTATTCCAAATGAATCTGAAACCTACATCAAATTATTATATTTGCACAAATATTTTAAATCATGACTTTAATAAAATCAATATCAGGAATTCGTGGCACTATAGGTGGAGTAGTAGGTGATAATTTAACGCCTGTTGATGCCGTAAAATTTGCTTCAGCTTATGGAACCTTCCTTAAAAATAATAGCAATAAAGATAAATTAACGGTGGTCGTAGGTCGCGATGCTAGAATTTCAGGCCCTATGATTCACAATTTAATTACCAATACTTTAATAGGTTTGGGAATTGATATTATTGATTTAGGTTTGTCAACCACTCCGACAGTTGAAATTGCAGTTCCTTTGGAGAAAGCCGATGGTGGAATTATATTAACTGCTTCTCACAATCCGAAGCAATGGAACGCCCTGAAATTATTGAATAATAAAGGAGAGTTTTTGAGCGCTGCAGAAGGGGAATTGATTCTTCAAATTGCTGAAGAGGAGTCGTTTGTTTTTTCTGAAGTCGATGATTTAGGTGTTATTTCTGAGAATCTAGCGTACATGGATATTCACGTTGACGAGGTTTTAAACCTACCTTTAGTAGATGCTGAAATTGTAGCTAAACGCAAATACAAAGTCGTTGTTGATGCTGTAAACTCTTCTGGAGGAATTATTATACCTAAATTGCTTGAGCAAATGGGGGTAGAAGTGGTGAAATTATATTGTGAACCTAATGGACATTTTCCGCACAATCCAGAACCATTAAAAGAACATTTAGGAGATATTTGCAAATTAGTAATTGAAGAAAAAGCGGACTTCGGAATTGTTGTTGATCCTGATGTGGATCGTTTGGCATTTATTTCCAATGATGGTGAAATGTTTGGTGAAGAATATACTTTAGTGGCTTGCGCCGATTATGTGTTAAGCAAAACTCCAGGTAATACGGTTTCCAATATGTCATCTTCAAGAGCATTACGCGATATTACTAACAAACATAATGGTTCTTATCAAGCAAGTGCAGTTGGGGAAGTGAATGTAGTAGAACTTATGAAAGCTACTAATGCAATTATTGGTGGCGAGGGCAACGGGGGAATTATTTATCCCGAATTGCATTACGGTCGTGATAGTTTGGTGGGTGTGGCTTTATTCTTAACCTATTTGGCTAATCAAGAGAAAACCGTGGCAGAATTGCGTGCAAGTTACCCACAATATTATATGAGCAAAAACAAAATTGAGCTAACCCCGCAAATTGATGTAGACGCCATTTTAGTTGCAATGACCTCCAAATATAAATCAGAAGACATTACCACTATTGATGGAGTAAAAATAGATTTCGCTGAAAATTGGGTACACCTTCGTAAATCCAATACTGAACCAATTATCCGTATTTATACCGAGGCCAAAACCCAAGTAGAGGCTGATGAAATAGCGCTTCGAATTATCACTGAAATTAAAGAAATCGCTGGGATCTAATCAGTTTAAACAAGTCTTAACTAAAAAAAAGTGCCTTCATTTCTGAGGGCACTTTTTAATTGTTGTAGTAGTTATATTTTATAAAGCAGATTTAACTGTTTTTATAATTCTAGCAGCAATTTTATATGGATCTCCATTTGATGCTGGACGACGATCTTCCAACCATCCTTTCCATCCTTTTTGAACAGTCATTAACGGAATTCTTATTGAACAACCTCTGTCTGATATTCCATACGAGAAGTCATTGATAGAAGCAGTTTCGTGTTTACCAGTTAAACGTTGGTCATTATAAGCTCCGTATACGGCAATATGTTCTTTAGTTACTGGGCGGAATGCTTCACAAATTCTTTCGTAAGTTGCCTGATCTCCACATGTTCTTAAAACTTCATTAGAGAAATTAGCATGCATACCAGAACCATTCCAGTCAGTATCTCCAAGTGGTTTTGGATGGTATTCAATATAGTAACCGTATTTTTCTGTTAAACGATCTAATAAATAACGAGCAACCCAAATTTCATCCCCTGCTTTTTTTGCTCCTTTTGCAAATAATTGGAATTCCCATTGTCCACATGCTACCTCTTGATTGATACCTTCAAAATTAATTCCAGCAGCAATACATAAATCAGCATGTTCTTCTACAAGGGCTCTACCGTGAGTATTTTTACCACCTACAGAACAATAGTACATTCCTTGTGGCGCAGGATATCCTCCGATTGGAAAACCTAAAGGCAATAATGTTTTAGTATCCATGATAAAGTATTCTTGCTCGAAACCGAACCAGAAATCACCATCATCATCAATAGTTGATCTGCCATTTGAAGCGTGAGGAGTTCCATCTGCATTCATAACTTCAGTCATTACTAACCAACCATTTTTTCTAGTTGGATCAGGATAAATTGCAACAGGAACTAATAAGCAGTCAGACGAGCCGCCTTCTGCTTGTTTTGTAGAGGAACCGTCAAATGACCAATTTCCTATTTCTGCCAAAGTACCTTGAAAATTATCATGATCTTCTACTTTAGTTTTACTTCTTAAATTTTGTGTTGGTTCGTATCCATCCAACCAAATGTACTCTAATTTAATTTTTGCCATGGTTAATTAGTAATTAAGTTATTAATTATAGTTACAAAATTAAATAATTTATTTAATACTCCTAAAATTTAGGGGGTATATTTTATTAACAATGAGTTATTTTTAGTTAAGAACTATTTTTTAGGGGGGTATAATAATTTTAATTTAGTTTTTAAGAGTAAAATCGTTGTAATTTATGAATTAGGGTGTTTATAATTTGAACATTTTATATATTTGTAATCAAATGAACTAATTTATAACAATAAATAGCAATTAGTATGGCAAATTTACGTTTTCAATCACTTAAAGAAGCATCAAATAGAACGAGTATTAAGTTTGAAGAAACCAATAAAAAGTCTTCCATTTTTGGTTCGAATGTTTTTAACGATAAAGCGATGAAGCAGTTTTTGACTTCTGATGCGCACAAAGCAGTTAAGGACGCTGTACAGTTTGGTACAAAAATAGATAGAAAACTTGCCGACTATATTGCCATGGGGATGAAAGAATGGGCTTTGAGTAAAGGGGTTACCCATTACACGCATTGGTTTCAACCATTAACAGGAACTACTGCTGAGAAACACGATGCTTTTTTTGAAACTTCCTATGATGGTAGTGATCCCGTGGAGAAATTTGGTGGGGCTCAATTGGTTCAACAAGAGCCAGATGCTTCTAGTTTTCCAAATGGAGGAATTAGAAATACATTTGAGGCAAGAGGTTATACAGCCTGGGATCCAACATCTCCAGCCTTTGTGTATGGAACCACTTTGTGTATTCCAACTGTATTTATTTCCTACACAGGAGAAGCATTAGATAATAAAATTCCATTATTACG
>CANHHG010000077.1 GCA_947460615.1 Bacteroidota bacterium | reverse complement strand
TTCAAATACAAATATACTATAAATGAGTACAGCAACTATGCCTTATGTGGCTTTCAAAGTAAAAGATATTTCTCTAGCTGCTTGGGGAAGAAAAGAAATTGAATTAGCAGAAGCTGAAATGCCAGGATTGATGGCGCTACGTGCTGAATATAAAAACGAACAACCGCTTAAAGGGGCTCGTATTGCAGGGTGTTTACACATGACTATTCAAACTGCAGTTTTAATTGAAACATTAATTGCTTTAGGTGCAGAAGTTACTTGGAGTTCTTGTAATATTTTCTCTACTCAGGATCAGGCTGCTGCTGCTATTGCTGCTGCTGGAATTCAGGTTTATGCTTGGAAAGGTCTTGATGAAGTGTCTTTTGACTGGTGTATAGAGCAAACTTTGTTTTTTGGTGAAGACAGAAAGCCTTTGAATATGATCTTGGATGATGGTGGAGATTTAACGAATATGGTTTTCGACCGTTACCCTGAATTAATTCCTGGAATTAAAGGTTTATCAGAAGAAACTACTACTGGTGTTCACCGTTTATATGAAAGAATGAAAAACGGAACTTTGTTTATGCCGGCAATTAACGTAAATGACTCGGTTACAAAATCGAAATTTGACAATAAATACGGTTGTAAAGAAAGTGCTGTTGATGCGGTTCGTCGTGCTACCGATATTATGTTGGCTGGAAAAAGAGTAATCGTTTGTGGTTATGGAGACGTTGGGAAAGGTACTGCTGCTTCTTTTAGAGGTGCTGGATCTATTGTAACGGTTACTGAAATTGATCCAATTTGTGCGCTTCAAGCGGCAATGGACGGTTTTGAAGTTAAAAAATTAGATACCGTTATTAAAACTGCCGATATTATTATTACAACCACTGGAAATAAAGATATCGTTTTGGGTTCTCATTTTGAAAAAATGAAAGACAAAACTATCGTTTGTAACATTGGCCATTTTGACAACGAGATTGATATGGCTTGGTTAAACAAAAACCACGGTGCTTCAAAAATTGAAATCAAACCACAAGTGGACAAATATACTATTGCTGGAAATGACATTATTATTTTGGCTGAGGGTCGTTTGGTAAACCTTGGTTGCGCTACTGGTCACCCAAGTTTTGTAATGAGTAACTCGTTTACGAATCAAACATTGGCTCAAATTGAATTATGGAAAAACAGCGCTGCATACAATAATGAAGTTTATATGTTACCAAAACATTTAGATGAAAAAGTAGCAATGTTACACTTAGCTAAACTAGGTGTTGAATTGGAAACTTTACGTCAAGACCAAGCGGAATATATTGGTGTGGAAGTTCAAGGACCATTCAAACCAGAATATTACAGATACTAGATATGATTTTAGATTTCTGATTTCAGAATTTAGATATAAGATCGTAAAACCCTTGCAGAAATGTGAGGGTTTTGTTTTTAAGAACCCAAAACTTCCAATTGTATCCTTTTAGTAAGGCTATTAAACACTAATTCGTAGGAATGGTCAATGAGTTCTTTAATTAGGGAATCAGTTACTTCGCGGTTTATTTCAATGGTGTTCCAATGAATTTTACTCATGTGCCAACCGGGTTTTATGTCGGCATATTCCGCTCTTAGCTCTTCGGCATATTCAGGATTGTATTTCAAATTTACAGACGGATTTCCCTTTTCCCATTCGTTTAATGAGGATAAGGCAAACATTTTTCCGCCCACTTTAAACACTAAGGTTTCTTCGTCAAAAGGAAAATGTTCGGTTACGCCTTTTTTGGAAAGACAATATTCGTAGTAGGCTTCTAAGTTCATTTTATTATTTCAAATAAAATCGGTTTGCTAGGGCTTGCGTCATTTTCAAAGGACGCGATTTGCAAATTCAATAAATAACTGCCATCTTTCACTTCATTATTTACAAAAATCAATTCTGTAATTGTAGCTTTTAGTCTAGCATCTGCATTTAAATGGGTTACATTTTTAACATTCCAAAAAGCTTTATGTGCCAATAATTTTCCTTCATCGTGCTCTTTATCCACACTTGGTAAATCGATTAGCAAATGTTGGATTCCGCTTTCGCGAATAAAAATTGCTGCTTCTTCCAATAAATACGGTGGGTTGGTATGTGAATATTTCTTTGATACTTTATCGGAATTATTAGGCAGCGTTCGGATGACAATTGCTTCTGGAGAAATTCCTTTGAGGGCATTTTCAATTTGTTTTTTAGTGATTACCAAATCGTCATTTTGGGATTCTGGTTGAACTGAAATTAATTCAGCCATAAAGAAAAATTGTTTAAGCGACTGATTGATAGAGTAAAATTCATTGGTAATATGGCCCAAACACTCTGTATGGGTTCCGTGTCCGTGGGGATTAAAAAAGATATTATTGAAATTCGTAGAGGACTTCCCTTCGGAAACTTTCCCAATCCAATCGCCAAAAACAACCGGCTTTATTTCTGGTTTATCAATGTACCACGCTATAGGATTTTCATCGGTGTTGGTTAACGAAATGGAGATGTCGATGGGTTTTGATAAGTCGACTTCGAAATTATTTATTTTTGCTAGCATAGTTAAAAGTGAGAATTACAGTTTCGTCATTCCAAATTTAAGTAAAACAAATCACTTGCAATTCCATCAGTCAAAAACTTTCCTTTTTTGGTGGATTTTAAGATGTTATTTTCTATTAAAACCAAATCGTCATTTAAGAATTTCTGTACTTGTTTTATCAAATAATCGTGGTATTTAATTCCAAATTCAGTTTTAATTTTATTTAATGAAACTCCCCAAATGGTTCGCATTCCAGTCATAACATATTCATTATAGCGATCGGTAATGGTAAGGGTTTCCTTTTCATTAGGAAGTTGATTTGCTTGAATTGCTTTTATATAAAGTGAATTATTAGACCTATTCCAACTTCTAGAAATTCCATTATAACTGTGTGCTGAGGGACCAATTCCGATGTATTTTTTTCCTAACCAATACGAAGAATTATTTTTAGAAAAATAATTTGCTTTTCCGAAATTGGACAATTCATAGTGAATAAAATCATTAGTTTCAAGTAAATCTACTAAAATTGAAAAGTGTTCTTGCGCAACCTCATCATTAAGTTTTTCAATTGCACCGGTTTGAATTAATTTTTGCAGGGCGGTTTTAGGTTCTACCGTTAAAGCATAACTTGAAATATGAGGTATGCCAAAAGACAATGCGATTTCAATATTTTTTTTCCATATTTCATTGGACATTCCCGGGATTCCATAAATCAAATCGAGTGAAATATTATCAAAATATTGGGTTGCAATTTCCAAACTAATTTTGGCTTCTTCGGCATTGTGAGCCCGATTCATCAGTTTTAAATCGTCTTCAAAAAAGGATTGAATTCCAATACTCAATCGGTTGATTTTAGTTTTTGACAATTCGATTATTCGATCTTCGGTTAAATCGTCAGGATTAGCTTCCAGAGTAATTTCGGGATTTTCAATAATCGAATAATTATCATAAACAGTTTCAATCAAATATCTTAAATCTGCAATCTGCAATATAGATGGGGTTCCGCCTCCAAAATAAATTGTTTCTACGATTTCATTTTCAAACTCATTTTTACGCATTTTTATTTCATTGGCAAGAGCCAAAATCATTTCGTCTTTCTTTTTCATGGAAGTCGAAAAATGAAAATCACAATAATGACATGCTTGTTTGCAAAAAGGAATATGAATGTAGATTCCGGCCATTTTATTTTTTTACTCGCGATTCATTATTCTTTACAAATGCATCCCAACCGGTATAACTTTTTTCACCAATTGTTTTTCCAGAATTGAAAAAATGACAAACCGCCGCTGCCAATCCGTCTGTAGAATCTAAATTTTTCGGCAATTCTTTAAGTCCTAAAAGTTGTTGCAACATTTTAGCCACTTGCTCTTTAGAAGCATTTCCATTTCCGGTGATGGCCATTTTAATCTTTTTAGGCTCGTATTCAGTGATAGGAATATCTCTAGAAAGCCCAGCTGCCATTGCAACTCCTTGTGCACGACCAAGTTTTAACATCGATTGTACATTTTTTCCAAAGAAAGGCGCTTCAATTGCAATTTCATCGGGATGATGGGTTTCGATCAATTCAATAGTTCGCTCAAAAATTATTTTTAATCGTTGATAATGATTGTCATACTTTGATAATTGCAACTCGTTTAATTGTAGGAACTCCATGTTTTTTCCAACAACTTTAATCAAGCCGAATCCCATGATGGTGGTTCCTGGATCTATTCCTAATATGATTCTTTCTTTTGTCAATTTTGAATTCCTTTCGTGGTTTATTTAGTACTTTAGCCCAATATAAAATTACTTAAATTTCATTTAGAATATACTGATGCTAACAATTTCACACAAAGCTAAACAATTACTTGTTCTTTTAATCAAACTTTTAATTGTTGGGTGTGCTTTTTATTTCATTTATGACCAATTGGCCCATAATGACCAATTAAATTGGGTTTTGTTTTTAGAAAAATTCAATAAAAATAAATCGGTTTTAGGGATCGCCTTTATTATTTTACTGAGCATATTAAATCGGTTTTTTGAAATTCTAAAATGGCAAAATTTAGTTTCTTATATAAAACCAATTTCTTTATTTGAAGCCATGAATCAAGTATTAAGTGCACTAACAGCAGGATTATTTACTCCAAATGGTGTTGGCGAATATGCTGGGAAAGCCTTGTTTTTTGATAAATCTCAAACAAAAAATGTTATCTTCTTAAATCTGATTTGTAATGGCGTTCAAGTGCTTGTAAGCTTACTTTTTGGAATAATTGGATTGTTGTATTTAGGTTATTTCAAATGGGATTTAATTATTATAACTACCATAATGGGGCTATTCATCATTGGATATGCTTTTAAGAAAATAAACATAAAGGGCTATTCAATAGAAAAATTAGTTCAAAAACTAAATGAAATTCCACGAAAAATCCATTTAAAAAATAATTTTTTAGCCGTTTGCAGGTACTTGGTTTTATCGCATCAATACTATTTTTTATTTTTAGCTTTTGATGTTCAATTGCCCTACTTTACTCTAATGTCGGCAATTGCAAGTGTTTATTTTTTAGCCTCTTCGTTGCCAACATTCCAATTTTTAGATTTTGCTGTTAAGGGAAGTGTAGCGCTGTATTTTTTCGGAATCTTAGGAGTCAATGAATGGATAATTGTATTTATTAGCACCATAATCTGGTTCCTGAATTTAGTTTTACCAGCCATAATAGGCAGTTACTTTGTATTGGCATTTAAACACAAATAACTATTCTGTTTTTATTATTACAGGTAAAATAAATTGGGTTTTTACTGGAAGTCCTCTTTTAGTTGCAGGATGAACTTTAGGGAAATTTACTAAACGAGATTGCAATATACTATCAATTTTAATGGTATCGTAGGCAGTGCTGTCTTTTGGAAATTGGGGTTCAAATTTCATCATTGAATTTGGAAAGACAGTAACTTTTACCTCTATAGTATCTAATTCTGGATACATCGTCGCCAGGGTGTCTACACTTAATTTCTCTTGAATTGTTTGAGTTAAAAATTCGAAAAAACACTGCTTTTGCATTCTCTCATTTTTAATTTTATCACATTCTGAAAAGGAAGGGAATTCATCAACCTCATTCCAATTAATGGCATTCAACTCTTTGTCTAATAAGTCTTTTTTTGAAGGTACTTCACCACCTAAATATTGGCAGGAAGAGATCAAAATAAGTACAAGTAAAGCGAGAGCCTTTTTCATTTATAATAACTATTTATATTCCAAAATTAAGGAATTATTTTCGCATTCCAAAAATAGCTTTAAAAAGTAAAAACCCTCTATTGAGGGTTTTTACTTTTTAATTTTTAATTACTTAACTAGCAGTTTTTTAACCACTTTTGTATTGTTTTGAGTTTGAACTTCAATAAAATAAATTCCAGGATTAACTGATGATAAATCTATTGTATCAGTTATGATTGAATTCAAGGCTTTATTCTGCAATATCATTTTACCTAATACATCGTAAACTGTTATAGTTGAAATTGTATTTGAATTGTCTTTTAAGGAAATAGTCACAAAATCCGATGTAGGATTGGGGAAAAATACAAAACTTCCATTTTCAAATTCATCCAAAGCCAATACCGTTACAAATTGAGTTTGAAAAGTATTGGTAATAATTGCTGGATTGAAATCGAAAAAGATAGAAGCTGTATTTGGAATAATATCTCCAATAGCAAAACCAGGTTTTGGTTTGATTTTAAATTGGATATATCCATGTGACCCTAATGGATTCATTGAAGTTGCAGGCAATTCAATATTGTCAAATCGCCAGTTGATATTATTTTCTATTCTATCCATCACATAGCTGTGACTTGCACTTTCCATTCTTATAGAAGTCTCATCTAATTTAGAATCTAATACATCGTTTACACGCACATTTATTGCACTTGCCGTTCCAGTATTTTCGAAACGAATGGTATAGGTTAAATAATCGTTTGTTGTAAAGCTAGAATGCAAAATTTGCTCTCCATGTGCTTCCATTTTATCATTTGGATCATAGGAACCTATAACTATTTGAGAAACTGATGCGGCATTATTAGACGGCACTACATCTCCTGTTAAAGGAGTAATTGAAACAGAATTAGTCAATAAATTACCTAAAGCAACTGTTGGAATTGTTGGCACTTGCATGGTAACAGTCATTGTTCTAATTTCAAACGGCAACAAATTGGTGAAATTATAGGTGAAACCCGTTGGAGTTGCTACAGTTCCAGTTTGAGAATTTGTTGTAATGACCACTCGTGCATCTTTGTTAAAGGTAAGAGTGCCCGAAGCTACAGTTTGAGTGCCTAAATTGGTGTAAATAATTCTATTGGTGTAAGTAAATCCTGGTCTTGGTTGTTGTGTTGGTACAATAATAGTAGCAATATCTGCATAGTTATTGGTAACTCTTACTGGAAAATTATACAACTGCATTCCGGATCCTACCACTACATTCACATTGGAATAAGAACCTGGATTCACCGAGTAATTTGCAGTGTAATTTGAATTTACAGTATAGCTGATATTGTAAGAATTAGCAGGATTGATATCATAAATATTATAAACGCCATTTGGTGCAACCAGGTGATGTGGATTTCCATTTTGGTTCACTTCATAATGAAATTGGCCTAAAGGGAAATTTTGCTCTCCAGTATCTTGAGTCCCATTTGAATTTAAATCTAAAAACGCATTCAATCGCAATCCAGAACAATTAATTGCTCCTACAGTAGTAGACATTTCAGTAATTTTAATGAATCCAGCACGATTGCTAAAATTAGTTGTCATAATTAAATAATACTGTCCAGGTAAAGCGTTTGGAATTACTGGGTATTCATTTGCAGATGCAGAAAAACTACAACTTACAATTTTATCAGCTGTTAAATGCCCGTTACAAGGAGTTGTTGGGCTAGTAAATGGTCCGTAGCAAATATAATCTACGTCCAAACTTCCGGTAGCAAAGCTAATATCCGTGCTTTGTTGGACCATCAAATTAATGTTACCTGCTCTACTTATTGGTAAATAAAACCAAGTAGGATTTGGCCTAGAACCAAGACATCCGTAATTATTTCCAGCTTCAGCTTGAATTCCTTGGTGAGTATTTGCAAATGGAACTCCTAATGCACTACAAAGTGAATTCGCGGTATTACAAACATAGGCATTGTTACAAACTGCGTAAGCGATCGCATTAAATTTATAAATTCTATCACAAGTTGTTGGGTTAATTTCTCTAACAAAAATTGACGTTGAAGGAGATTGTGTTCCTACATTGAATACTGCTGAATTAGTTACTGGTACAATTCTATTTTGAGCGTTTGCTAGAGAAGTATAATATTCTAAAACGTGTGTAGAATTAATTTGAGCTTGAACTGAAGTTAAATTAAAAGTAACCACGGTGTCGTTATTTTCGTCACATTGCGCCATATCGGTTAAAATGCGAACAGTTGTTTCATATTCGGGAGCAACAAGTGAAAACCCGATAACTTGGAATGTGTTATCTGCTGTATTGGTTACCCTTGCAAAAATAACTTGCGAAGCGGTTGTTATACAATATTGACTAGGATTTGCAATTGCATTGGTGTTATTATTAGCGTTTGCTTGCGATGTGAAATAAGAAACCGAATAGTTTGCAGGATTTAAATTGGCTAAAATGATCGAAGTATTCGAT
>CANHHG010000076.1 GCA_947460615.1 Bacteroidota bacterium | reverse complement strand
TAAACAAAAGCTGCAACCAACCGTTACAGCATTTTGTTTTGTTTTTACTAGTTTACTGCGAATAACGCTGCAAAACCAATACCTTCAATAAGCGCAGCTGCAATAAGCATAGCTGTTTGAATTTTTCCAGTAGCTTCTGGTTGACGAGCAATAGCATCCATTGCAGAACCACCGATTCTACCGATACCAATACCAGCTCCAATAACTACTAATCCTGCTCCAACGATTTTAGGAATTTCCATAAAAATATGTATTAAAATTAAACATTCTTTTTTTACGTTTATTCGGTTATTTGTTTATTCGGTTAATCGATTAAACAAAAAACGATTAAACAATTAATGCGCTTCTTCGTGATGGTGTTCTTCTACAGCTGAACCAAAGTACAAAGCAGAAAGCATCGTAAAGATATACGCTTGCAATAGCGCTACTAAAATTTCAATGGTAGAGATAGCAAATGACAACATAAATGACAAGCTACTTCCCAACCAACTTTTAAAAATAAACATCAAACCAATTAAACTCATTAAAACGATGTGTCCTGCAAAAATGTTTGCATACAAACGGATCATTAATGAGAAAGGCTTGATAAATACCCCTAATAATTCAATAGGTGCTAATATTATTTTCATTAGCAACGGCACCCCTGGCATCCAGAAAATGTGTCCCCAATAATTTTTGTTTGCCGTAATATTGGTAATAATGAAGGTAACCACTGCCAATCCAAAAGTGATGGCGATGTTTCCTGTAACATTAATTCCTAGTGGCGTTAAACCGAAGATATTTAAAAACCATACGAAGAAAAAGATGGTTAATAAGTAACTCATGTATTTTTTGTAGTGTTTTTCACCAATGTTTGGTATGGCAATTTCATCACGAATGTATATTACAATTGGTTCGAAAAGTCTTCCAAAACCTGAAGAAATTCCACCATTTTTAGCATAAGATCTTGCTAAACTTGTAAATATAAAAAACATTAATAGCGCCACAATCATAATTGTTAATACGCCTTTCGTGATAGATAAATCAATTGGCTGAAGATTTGTAGGATGATGCTCGTCGCCTGTTAACGTTCCAGAAGCATCCGTTTTGTATATTTTTTCGTGATGTAATACGTAGAAATTTCCATTACTTTCGGCTACAGACTCTCCGTGATGGAATTTTGAAGAAGAGAAAAAGTGAACCCCATTGTCCCATAAAATAATAGGTAAAGAAAAACCGATATGCTCTCCTTCATATTCAAATAAAGAAAAGTCGTGACCGTCTAACACGTGGTGCCCAATTACTTCTAAAATTTTAGCTTTTACTTCAGATTTTTCGTCTGTTGGTTTGGCTTCCGTTTCATGAGTGACAACGGCTTTTTCAGTAGTAGCTTGAGTGGCGTGAATAGGGGTATTTGAAAAACCAAATGATGGAAGAAAAGCAATTAAAATTGCTATAATTAATTGAAGTGGTTTGTGTGAAATCACCATATCTTATTATTGTCTTATTATTTACTTTCTAAAATTTGGTGCAAAGGTACATTATTTCTTAATAATTCAAGAATTAAAGTAACTTTTTTTGACATCTTTCTGAATTGAAAGGCCATTTACTGATTATTGTTTAAAATTCTAATGGTTACGGCGGTTTCTATCGTTAAGAAAATGGCGAAAATGAAAAAAAAATTGATTTTTTCATAGCCAATATTTAAAAAATTTGAATTTAAAATTGGCATTAAAAGAGTAAAAGAGATAACGATTTTTAAACACGTGGCAAACAAAAAGGTAAATCCTACATTATCAATACTTCTCTCTTTTACAAATATTAATAACAAAACAATTGTCAAAGAACACGTCAAAAAGAAGAGATAAATAGTGGTTAAATCAAAATTAAAATGTTGATAATTTGGATTATTTTGATTGTAATAAAAAAATAAATGGTGAATTCCAAAACACAAAATAGCGGCAATAAACACTTCTAATAGCGGTTGAAATTTCTTTATTCCCATATAATTATGAATTATTAATGTCCTTCAACTGTCGATTGATATTATAAAAGGCAATGGCAACTCCTACTAATGTTAGGATTTTTACAAATATAGTATTTGGATTTGGGTATTTGGAATCCAGCCAATTTCCAAAATAGGAAAACAAAAAAACAATAACTCCCATTTGAATAGGAATATTAATTAAAGCAAGCCATTTGCTATTATTTTGTTTTTTTGAATCTTTGTTGGAAGACATCCTATTACTCGATTGGTTTCATAATGCAACTTGAGCTGAAGTCTGCACCAGGTTCAACAGAGAGTTTGCCGCAAATTACTTCCCCACGAACACTAGCATTTGATTTTAAATTTAGTAACTCTGCCACTTGTATTTTTCCTTCAAATTTCCCTTCAATGTCTGCATTTACGCAAATGATATCTCCCTTGACGCTCCCTGCAGGTCCAATTACAATTTTCCCCGTAGATTCAAAATCTCCAATTAAATGACCGTCAAGTCTGAAATCGGCAGGTGAAATTATGTCCCCTTTTATGGTTGTCCCTTCAACAATTCTATTGGTTTTTCCTAAAAGATCGGTATATGGTTTTGGACTTTTGTTAAACATAGTATTACTTGTTAGGCTTTTTAAACTCTTCTTTATTTATGGCGCCTTTATTCAAGCTAGGCACTGGGTTTCCACTATCCATATTTACTGGAGGCGGAACCCCTTCATTTTTTTGATCAGGCGAATCTAAAGGGTTGGACTTATCTTGTTTTATTGACTCTTTTGGAGGTTCTACGGCTGGAATTACAGGCGTTTTTACATTAGGGTTTGGAGCCACAACTGGCGCCACTAAATAGTCTTCAATGTTTTTATTGATTTGTACTACTTGATAGTTATAATTGGTAATAATGATTGGCTTTTGTTGAATCTTAAATTCTTTTTTGATCCTTAAAGTATCTATTATTCCTTTTGAAAATTGTTCTGAAATAATTCCATGAATCACCATAAAATTATCTTCGGAATTATAGATGTCTTCGGAAAAAGTCAAACGATCTAATTTATGATCGGCTACAAATTTTTTGATTTTTTCTCTTAAAACCGCATTGTTTTTTTCATCATTGTAAGGAATTCTGTAAAGTATTTTCCATGATTTTGGCGCTACCGCATAGAATTTATAACTCTCTAAAACAGGAATGTCTTTCTTGATAATTTCTTCAGCTTGCTTGCCTTCTATATTGTTTGGATAATTTAAAGCTACAAAATTCAACGCCTTTTTAAATTCTGCTACTCCTTTTAATTTTCCTGTTGTATTGGCTTTTAGTAATTCGAATTTTGCAACTATCTCTTCTCCTTCAAATTGATCAATTCCTTTTTCTAATTCTTCATTTACTGTTCTATAATCTCCTGTTTCGTATAATTTATAGAGTTTGTTATACGTAACTTCAGGAGCATCAACCGCTGCAATTTCAGGATTAGTATTGCTTAAAATTTCAGCATATCTTGAATTTGGATATTGGCTAATAATTTTAGCTTTCATCGTCAATGCCTTTTCTTTATTGATGATTTCGTAAATTTTATAGAGATTGTACATTGAAGGAAGCACCAATCTTTCCTCAGGATTGTAACTCAATAACTGCTCTAATTTATTTGCAGCAAGCTTATATTCCTTGAATTTTTCTTTATAAATGGATCCCAATTGGTAATAGGCGAAATTTCTTTCTCTGACAATACTATCAATTAATTTTTGGCTTGTTGGAAGATCTTTTAAATAATACGATGCCGTATATTTTTCTTCTATTTTTTCCTCCTTTGCAAATGAAGGATCTAGATTAGGATCGAGGTTTAAATTTGGATCATTGTTGGTATTGCTTGCGTTCTCAGAAGACAATCTCCAATTGTTTTTATAGGCACGATTCCCCCACGTTTTTTTAAACTGGAGTTTTCCATATGCTACCGATTTTGTGTTGTAAAAATAAAAATCGCTTTCTTTTCCAATACTTACTGATGCTTGTAAATTCATCGGAGGAGCTTCTCCTTTTTGGCTTGCATTTTTCGGATCGGTTCCGCTTAAATTGGAACCATCGGCTGGTTTATTATTTTGCTTGTTCTTTTCATCGGCTTTAACAGCCATGGATTTCTTATGATCGTCTTCTTTTTTTAATTTTTGAATGTACTTTTCATAATAGGCAATTCTATCTAATTTTGACATTTTAAAAACGTTAATCACGCTGTCGTTTTTATTGGCAATACCCTCATATTTTATGACATCATCTAAATTTTCACGCTTCTTTTTTATAAATCTATATTCGCGAGATCTCGGTTTTAGCTGAACTAATGTACTATCGAAATACTTTCCTGTAATAGGATATCTCGCTTCTTTAAAATAAATATCCGCTAAGTTTCTGTAATTCGATGCGATGGTGTAAGTGTCTCCCGTTTTGGATTTTAGGGATTTATTATACGCTTTTTTAGCATTTCCAATTTTATTATTTTTATCATAGTAAAGCCCTAAACTATGATGAAGTACATCTAAAAATGGTCGATTTTCTCTATCGGCAAGAAGTTTATTGAATGTTTTTAGAAATGAAATAGAGTCCGATTTTTCAAATCCTGCCAATTGCGCTTGATTGACTTTCGCATGAATTACATAAATTCTAGGAGATTTGCGTTTCATGTCAATAACCGATTGATAAGCAATGAAGGCACTATCTTTATAACCAAGATCTTGATAAATTTGGGCTAAAATAAATCGGTATCTTGCTTTTTCCTCTTTCGATTTTGTGAACTGAGTCGCTATTTTCAAGCTTGCAATTGCGCTGTCTTTTTTTCCAACATTGATGAAAGCTTGAGAAATCGTAGCATTTGCATCAGCTAAAACCTGTTTTTTTAATCTAATATCTTTAAGAATATATTTTAGATTTTTTAATGCCAACTCATCATTTTCTAGGCGCATATTGGTTTTTTCTCTCCAAATTCTAGCCTCGAGGATTTTATCGCTTGTTGGTGATTTGTATAAAACATAATTAAAAGCTTCCAACGCAGGGATAAATCTTTGTTCGTAATACCTTGTTTTCCCTAACATCAAATAGGCTTCGTCCATTTGAGAATTTCTCTCAATTCCATTAATATTCATGGAATGTTTTTGAATGGCTTTTGTGGCTTTGGTTTCGGCGCGTTCAAAGTTTTCGTTTTTGGAAGCTTCCGGTCTATCTTCTTCCTTGCTAACCTGCATTCTTTCAATGGGTAATACTTCCCAAAAGTTGTCTTTGTAATTCGCTTTTAAACCTTCAATTCCTTTGTCTAGTGCGATTTGGCCGTTGTACAAAATATTGTCTTTGGCGCTTAGGGCGTGCATGTTTCTAGAAACAAAAGTGTCCCTTTTTGTAGAACAAGCTATCAATAAAAGGAGTGATCCTAGGGTATAAGATATTTTATATATATTGTTTTTCAATTTGAAACGATTTTATTCTTAAACTACTAAATCTTGATTTTAGTATATAACACGTAAAAATACACTTCTTTTTGATACCATAAAAGGTTCGGGTAGTTTTTATATCCCTAACAGGTTTTGAAAACCAGTCAGGTTTGTCCCTAATTAAACTGCAAAAAACGCTTCTAATTCCTTTAAGGTTTCTGCCGAAGTCACGATGTCTTTTACAATTTCTCCTTTGTTCAAAGCTACAATTCGGTCGCAAACCTCAACGGTGTGTTGTAAATCATGGCTAGAAACCAATACCGTGATATCAGGATTTTCGGCCAATTCTTTGATGATTTTCTTTAGTCGGCTTACCGTTGTTGGATCTAAATTGGCAAATGGTTCGTCCAGAATAACCACTTTTGGGTTACCAATTAGCGTGGCAATTATACCCACTTTTTTCTGATTCCCTTTCGATAAATCCCGTAAATATTTTTTATTTCTTAAGATCTCATCGTTGAAAAATTCTTCGTATTTTTCAAGCAACGCATTTACATCGGCTTTGTTTTGCCCGCGGATATCGCCAATGAAATAAAAGTATTCTTCGGCAGTTAAGTAACCTATTAAAAACGATTCGTCAAGGAAGGCAGCGGTGAACGGCTTCCAATCTTCGCTGGTGTTCACCTGAATTTCATTGTTGGTTAATGTTCCTGTGGTAGGTTGGATTAAATCCAAAAGCAAACTAAAAAAAGTGGTTTTTCCAGCGCCATTGTTTCCTACTAATCCAAAGCTTTGTCCTTTTGGGATTTCCAAATTTGGGATATTCAATACGGTAGTTCCGTTATATGTTTTTGAAAGTTGAGTTACTTGTATCATTAAAAAAAGTTTATTCGGTTATTTGTTTAATTTTCTTGTTGTTTAAATCCGTTTAAAGTGGCGTATTTTCTAGTTTGATAACCTTTAGTTATAAAATTCATCAGCGTATTTCTAAAAAGTAAACCAATAAATCCGATTGCTGCGATGGCGATAATAGCTGTTTCGATGTTGAATAGCTCCGAGAAAATAAAGAAAATAAGCCCTGGAATTAGAAATAATGGCAGCCCCACAATCCATTGTGCGGCACCGGTTCCTTGGTAATTCATAAATGGTGATTTTTCTAAATCAATGCGCTTCACATTAAAAGAACCTGCAAACATTAGAACGGGAATATTGATTCCTAGATTATAAAGGGCGCAAGCCAAATTAGTTGCCAAAACATTCCAGCCAAAATAAACGTAGGGCGTGGTTAATAAAGCTAAAACAACTACCGAAAATGACATTAATCCTACTTTGGAGTCTAAATATTTTCGGAAAGTAATGTTTTGCGATAGGATCATTCCAAAATAACTAGAATCCCATGATGGAATAAATTGTCCGAAATTGACCATAAAAATTCCCGACATTAAAAGCCCAACCACAAGATTAAGAAAGGATATTTCACTTTGCCTAGGATTAGTGTAAATCATTAATCCGTAAAGCAAAAAGATAAACGACATAAAAACTGTTGTTCGCGGCCTTTTATTTCTCCAAATTAACTTTAAATCCAATTGCAGGAAAGGTGCAATTTCGCCAAAGCGTTTGGTCCAATTTAAATCGGTTGTTTTGGCTTCTTTGATTTTTGTTTTTAAGGTGTTGTCTAAGTAAAAATTACTTTTTAGATAATTGTAATTCCAAAAATACAATCCAGCTAAAAGCAATAATGGTGCTAGAACCAAGATAGGATTAAGCAATAAACTATTTAAAATAGCGCCGGTGAAACTACTGATTTTGAAAATTTCGAAATATTCTAAACCTGCAAAAGTTCCGCCCAATATTGCAAAAACTAAGAAGGCTAGGATATTATCTGCAAATTTCTTTTTGATTAAAAAGTTAGCATAATTAACCCCTAAAACCAAAATATAAAGTGTGAACATCCAAATTAAAATAGGAACTGCGCTAACATTTCCTTCCATAATAGTGGTTATCCCAAAAGGAAGAATCACCAATAATGGGAATAAATTATAAATTGAAAAAACGCTTTTCAGTAAAACATAATGAACTACTTTTTCTCTTTTAATGGGTGGAATTAGCAACGGCTTGATGTTCATTACGGGTAAACTTTGCATAAAAAATCTGAAAATTAAATCCCCCGCAAGCCAAAAAATAACTGCATTGTTGACAATTTCTATAGGTTTTTGATTGGGGAAATTTTCATGAAGAATTGGGTAAAGTGCTATTCCTAAAACCAGAAAGGAAAGGATAAAATACAGCGCAATAAATCCTAAAAATATTTTTAGCGCGATACTCTTTCCAACACTTGCCGAGCGCAAAAAAGATTTTAATTCGAGATTGATAAAATGTTTGAACATAAAATTGAAGGTTTATAATAATTTGATAAATATAGGGAAATTATTGGTTGGCTAATTGATACTCCGGATAGGTTTTTTCTAAATAGTCTTGCGCTTTTGAGGGGATTATAAAAAAGATGATGTATTCAATAATTATAATCGAAACGATAAATAAACTCATAAAAAACAACATTATTTGACTCGAGTTGTTTTCGAAATGTAAAAATATTTGAATCGGTAAATAACTCATTCCCGCAAGAGAACTATATCCATAGATAATTTCGTTCAAAAGCCATTTCTTCCCATTATCCTTTGCAATTTTTTTTCGCTTTTTATTCATTCGGATTAATCCAGCCCAAAATGAAATTAATAATAACAAAGCTATGCCAGCAGCTATATCATGAGAAATAGCAAACGAGCCCAATAATTGGAAAACAAGAAAAATCGATAAAATTGTTCCAATTATTTGAGGTAATTTAAAAAACGTTTTGAAATGTCCCCAAACCAATTTATTGTAGATCTTATTCATCGCTTTTTGTTTTTCCTCCACCACATCCATAAAACCGAAAACGCCAAATT
>CANHHG010000075.1 GCA_947460615.1 Bacteroidota bacterium | reverse complement strand
TAGTTTTCACTAACTTCAATTGTAAATACAATAGAAACTTGTTTTGCGTGAGCGATGGTAGTGAAAATCCGCTGGGGAGCGAAGCGCAACAGCGATTGTAGCGAACAGCACGACCGAGTTCTACAAAGAGTATTTTGTTATCATACAATAACCAAACGAGGGCACGCCCAAAGAAATAAAGGGTTATATTGTTTAGTTTCGTTCTATAATGTTACTTTTGTGTTCTAGATAAATAAAGGACGATATGAAAAATTTACAAATATTTGTTTTGTTTTTGATTGGGGGTATTTTGACTACCTTAGGCGTTTTTTTTAAAATGAAGCTATATAACTTCGCTAGTTTTTTTCTTATTGTAGGGATGACTTTTAATGGTGTTGCCTTGCTTTTTATAATTTATAAATTAGTTAAGAAAAAAGATTCGGATACGTTTTTAGATAGTTAGATTATTGAAAATGAAAATTAAACTCATTGCCATTGGAAAAACAGACAATAGTGCTTTACAGGCATTAATTGATGATTATATGAAGCGTTTGTCGTTTTATATCAAATTTGAATTGGAAATTATAGCAGATATAAAAAATGTTAAGAATCTATCTGAAGCACAGCAGAAAGAGAAAGAAGGGGAGTTAATTCTCTCTAAAATAAGTTCAATTGATCATTTAATTTTGTTGGACGAAAAGGGAAAATCGTTTTCAAGTGTATCATTTTCAGAAGAATTACAAAAGAAAATGAATGCTGGGATTAAGACGCTAGTATTTGTAATTGGCGGACCTTATGGATTTTCCGATCAAGTATATGCTAAAGCAAATGGAAAAATTGCACTTTCGCAAATGACATTTTCTCATCAAATGGTTCGTTTGTTTTTTATTGAACAAGTTTACCGTGGATTTACCATTTTGAAAAATGAACCCTATCATCACCAGTAATTTTAATTTCTGATTTTAAAGAGATTTCAGATTTTATTGTTTTCCCAATTTCTCACATAACTTTACGCATTCCATCGCCTGTTTCACATCGTGAACACGAATAATGGAAGCCCCTTTTGTAATAGCAATAGTATTTAATACAGTGGTTCCGTTTAGTGCTTCCTCTGCATTAATATCCAATGTTTTATAAATCATTGATTTTCTTGAAATACCTGCTAGGATTGGTAATTCCAACACTTTAAATAACTCTAAATTACTTAATATTTCATAATTTTGATCTGTTGTTTTGGCAAATCCAAAACCGGGATCAATTATCAAATCATTAATTCCTAGACTTCTAGCCTTATTGATTTTATCAGAAAAATAAGTTAGTATTTCATTAATTAAGTGCTCGTAATTCGTTTGATTCTGCATGGTTTGTGGAGTTCCACGCAGGTGCATCATTATATAAGGGACTTTGTTTGAAGCGATCACTTCCATCATCTTTTCATCCAGGCTACCTGCAGAAATATCATTTATTAGCGCCGCACCATTATTTAAGCACTCTTGAGCAACTGAGCTTCTAAAGGTGTCAATAGAAAGTATGGCTTTTGGGAATTCTTTAATTAGGGCTTTAACTACTGGAATTATTCGACTTAGCTCTTCTTCTTCAGAAACAAATTCGGCATTTGGCTTACTTGAATAGGCTCCAATATCGATAAAAGTAGCTCCTTCATTCAACATAATTTCCACTTGTGCAATTGCATTATTTTCTAATGAATATTTTCCACCGTCATAAAAGGAATTGGGAGTAATATTCAAAATTCCCATAATTTTTGGAGAGGATAAATCGATAATTTGGCCTTTGCAATTAATTGTCATAGTTAAAAAGTAGGGTTTTAAATAAAACTACATTTATAATCGTAAATGTTCACTAATCAATAAAAAAATATTCTTATTTTTGATGAAATTTATACAAATATACATCAATAAATGGATACTACTTCTCAAGAATACGATAAGGTAATTGCAATTTGCAGAACTTTGTTTGTCAATAAAATGAAAGATTATGGAAGTGCATGGCGAATTTTAAGATTGCCATCATTGACAGATCAAATTTATATTAAGGCGCAAAGAATTCGTAGTTTACAAGAAAATGAGGTTCGTAAAGTAGATGAAGGGGAAGCGGGTGAGTTTATTGGGATAATTAATTATTCTATTATGGCTTTAATCCAATTGGAATTGGGGACCGTTGAACAGCCAGATTTAGATGTAGAAAAAGCCACCTGGCATTATGATGTTAAAATCAAAGAAACCAAAGAATTAATGGAGAATAAAAACCATGATTATGGTGAAGCTTGGCGAGAAATGCGTGTTAATTCTCTTACTGATTTAATTTTGCAAAAGTTACTTCGTGTAAAACAGATCGAAGACAACAAAGGCAAAACATTAGTTTCTGAGGGTATTGATGCCAATTATCAAGACATGATTAATTATGCTGTTTTTGCTCTTATCTTAATGAATTTCCATAAATAAATTTAATATATTAAATATGTCAAATAAAGAAAAGTACGTTCCATTAGCCATTAGAGTTGGTATTTCATTTTTGTTTTTATTGTCTGCTGTTGCTAAGTTGTATCCATCACCGTATTTTGCAATTTCAACCTTTGAAGTAAAACAATTGTATCCGCTTGGATTCTCTGGAGATGTTGCTCCGTTTTTTTCCAGAATATTGATAGGGATAGAATTCGCCCTTGGATTATTAATTTTACAAAAACACTATCTGAGAAAATTAGTGATTCCAGCAACTTTATTAATGTTGGCAGTATTTACCACCCATTTATCCATTGTTACTTTTCAAGATGGTGGTAATTCTGGTAACTGTGGTTGTTTTGGAAGTTTATTACCAATGACTCCTATTGAAGCCATTTTAAAAAATGTTGTAGCTATGGTCTTACTAGTTGTTTTACTTAAAGTGATGCCTAAAAAGGACGAAAGCAAAAGCAATTTCTGGATATTAACTTCTACCACATTGGCATTTATTTTACTATTATTTATGTTGGCTCCAATGCAAGCGGAATCTAATTTGGTTGATGTCACAGGTGTTGAACCAGAAGAAACGGTTTCAAATGAGATAGAGGATACTTTAAAATCGGAATCAGTGGCTGAAATAAAAAAGGCAGATACCGTAAAAAAAATAGTTGAAGAAATTAAAGACGAACCTGTACAACACCAATCAGGTTATAGTTCTTATTTTGCTTCTATTGATAAAGGGAGAAAAACTCTTTGTTTCTTTGTTCCTGGTTGCGATCACTGCCGAGAAGTAGCTAAAGAATTGACTGAAATGAAGGCGAAGGTTAAAAATTTCCCAGACATTAGAATCATCTTTATGAATGAAGAAGCCGATTTAATTCCTGATTTTTTCAAATTTGCTGGATCAAAATATCCTTATAAAATTATCGAAGTTATTCCGTTTTGGAATGTTTTGGGAACAGGTAAAGATACTCCTGGGGTAAAATATTTATGGAATGGGAATGAGTTCAAATATTATTTTGGTATCACCGATAATAAATTTAATGCTTCAGAATTCAGCACAATGATTCAAAAACCGTATTCGGCTTTAAAAAACAAATAAAAGTTTAAACGATTAGACAATAATTTAATTAAATGTTTTACAAACAAACAACAAATTTCTATATATGAAAAAAACAATTGCCCTTTTTGTTGCCTTAGCTTCATTCTCTTGTTCTAAAGCTCAAAAAAATGAATTTTCTAAAGTGGCATTAGCTGAAAAAGTTATATCTATGGATGGATCGGAAGTTTCATTCGAATCGGTTTTAGATAAATACAAAGGAAAAACCGTTGTACTTGAATTTTGGGCTTCTTGGTGCAGCGATTGCGTAAAGGCAATGCCAAAAATTAAAGAATTGCAACAAAACAATCCTGATGTGGTTTACGTCTTTTTTTCATGTGATAAAACCTTTGACAAATGGAAAGAAGGAATTGTTAAGCATGAATTAAAAGGGGAAAACTTTTTAATTAAAGAGGGTATGAAAGGTTCTCTTGGTAAGTCTCTTGATTTGGATTGGATACCAAGATATATTGTAGTCGATAAAAAATCAAGAATTAGTTTATACAGAGCAATTGAAACTGATTTTGAGTTGATTCAGAAAACCTTGAATGATATAAAATAGAAAAAAATAGGTAATGAAATTATAGATTTCTAAAAACCTATTTATAAATAATATAACAACTAAACAATAATAATGAGAACTAAAATTGTAGCAGGAAACTGGAAGATGCATAAAAATTCAGAGGAAACTGAAGATTTATTGAATGAATTAATTGATAAATTACCAACCGATAAAGAAGTTCAAATTATTGTTGCACCGACATTCGTTAATTTACAATCGGCTGTTAGTCATTTAGAATATACTAATATAGGTGTAGCGGCACAAAACATGCATCAAGCAGAAAGTGGCGCATATACAGGGGAAATTTCTGCAACCATGTTGCAAAGTATCGGAGTCAACGCAGTGATTCTTGGTCATTCAGAACGACGAGCTTATTTTAATGAAACAGACGCCTTGATAGCCAATAAAGTGGACACTGCAATTAGTCATAATATGACTGCTATTTTTTGCTTTGGAGAAGAATTGAAAGACCGACAATCAGGAAATCATTTTAACATTGTCGAAAACCAATTAAAGGAAGGGTTGTTTCATATTCAGCCTGCTTCGTGGGAAAATATAGTTTTGGCTTATGAGCCAGTTTGGGCAATTGGTACCGGTGAAACTGCAAGTCCAGAACAAGCGCAAGAAATGCATGAATTCATTAGGGAAACCGTAAGAAAAGCATTTGGAAGTGCTATTGCTGAAAACGTTTCAATTCTTTATGGAGGAAGTGTTAAGCCGGATAATGCAAAAGAAATTTTCTCAAAACCGGATGTTGACGGAGGCTTAATTGGTGGTGCGGCTCTAAAAGCAGAGGATTTTGCAGCAATAGTTAACGGGATTTAAAAAAAAATAAGGATGTTGAGTTGTTAGTTTTAGCATTTAAAATACATAACACAACTATTTCCTTGTGAACCTTACGGTTTAATAAAAAATAAAAACATGTCAAATAGCTATTTAGGTTTTCATTTTTCGGTAGAACCGAAAGAATTAGGTTCGGAAATATTAGTTGCTGAATTAGGTGAATTGCCTTTTGAAAGTTTTATTGATAGTGATTCAGGAATTGTAGCCTATATCCAAAAACAATTTTGGACCGAGAATATTCTCGATGATTTACACATTCTAACTTCACCAGAATTTCAAGTTTCCTATACTATTGAGGAGATAGTTCAAGTCAATTGGAATGAAGAATGGGAAAAGAATTTTGAAGCCATTGATGTAGAGGGCATGTGTCATGTTCGTGCTCCTTTCCATCCAAAAACAAAGGCAAAATATGATATTGTTATTGAACCTAAAATGAGCTTTGGAACTGGTCACCATGAAACAACACATATGATGATCCAACATCTTTTAGAAACAGATGTTGCTGGAAAGAAGACCTTAGATATGGGGTGTGGAACGGCAATTTTAGCAATTTTAGCTGAAATGAAAGGCGCCCAACCTATTGATGCTATTGATATCGATAATTGGTGCTACCTTAACTCAATTGAAAATGCGGAACGAAATAATTGTAATCAAATTACAGTTTATGAAGGAGATGCTGATTTATTGGAAGGTAAAAAGTATGATTTGATTATTGCTAATATTAACCGCAATATTTTATTAAATGACATGAAGTCCTATGTTGATTGTTTAAGTAAAGGGGGGATTTTATTATTAAGTGGTTTTTATAATGAAGATATCCCTTTTATAGATACTTCTTGTTCTGAAAAAGGATTAACTTATGTTAAAAAGTTAGAGAGAAACAACTGGGTATCATTAAAATATATAAATTAGTAGTTGAAAAAAATGTAATTTGTAAAGCTATGAGTACAAAAGAGAAAGTACTTGAAAAAGTAGTTTTAAAAGAAAGTGTTTCTTTTGATAATGAAATCGTAATGTACAATGATGATGTAAACACTTTTGATCACGTTATAGATACTTTGATTCGGGTTTGCAATCATACTCCAGAACAAGCAGAACAATGTGCTTTAATTGTACATTACAATGGGAAATGTACTGTAAAAACAGGGCCAATTAAAGAATTAACCCCTCAATGTCTTCAATTATTAGAAGCAGGCTTGAGTGCCGAAATAGTATAATACTATTGTTTTAAAAGTATTATATCTACTTTCTTTTTTCAATAGCATGTTGCCAAAACAATTTATAATCAATTTATGGAGCAGTACGGAAAAATACTAATTATTGCAATGCCAATTTTTTTGTTCATGATTGTAATTGAATCGGCCTATGGTTATTTCAAATACAATAAAAAAGTTCGTTTGATGGATAGTGTTTCCAGCATTAGCTCAGGGATGACCAATTCTATTAAAGATGTTTTGGGTTTAACAATCACCTTTATCTCCTACGATTGGTTGCTCACACACATTGGTATTGGACATTTAGAACCTTCCCTATTAACTTATTTTATTGCTTTTATCGTAATTGATTTCTACGGATATTGGTCCCATCGCTGGGCGCATCAAATTAATTTTTTTTGGAATAAACACGCTATTCATCACAGTAGTGAGGAATTTAATTTAGCTTGTGCATTACGACAATCCATTTCAAGTTTTGTGAATCTATTTACTTTTCTATTAATCCCAGCAGCACTATTTGGCGTTCCAACGAAAGTGATAATAATCACGCTACCTATTCAATTATTTTTACAATTTTGGTACCACACCGTTTACATAAATAAATTAGGTTTACTGGAAAAATTTCTGGTAACTCCTTCTCATCATAGAGTACACCACGCAATCAATCCAGAATATATGGATAAAAATCACTCTCAAATATTTATTATTTGGGATAAGATGTTTGGTACGTTTCAAGAAGAATTAGAAACTGTTCCACCTGTCTTTGGTATCACTAGACCAGCTGAAACTTGGAATCCTATTCGGATTAATTTTCAACATTTAGGATTGTTAATTTTAGACGCTTGGAGAGCGACTAGCTGGAAAGATAAATTCACCATTTGGTTTAAGCCTACCGGATGGAGACCAGAAAATTTTGAAGAGCAATTTCCGGTCAAGAAAATTAAAGACGTTTATAGCTTTGAGAAGTTCAATTCATCCAATTCAAAGAAACTGATTTATTGGTCAGTCACCCAGTCATTAATTACCTTATTATTAGTTAGTTACTTATTTAATAATATCGCACTAATTGGTTTTCCAAACATATTTGTTTATGGTGCATTCCTATACATTACTATTTATAGTTATACCGAATTAATGGATACCAGAAAACACACCCTTTTTTGGGAAGGTTTCAGGCTTTTATTTGGAGTATTGATTGTTCTTAATTTGGGAGATTGGTTTGGATTAAATTCTTTCATTTCTATTGGAAGTTATATTGTATTAGCCTATTTAGTAGTTTCCTTTTTGGTAACTTTTTATTTTGTATTTGTTGATTTTAGAAAACCAACTCCAATCACACCAACAATTAACATATGAAAACAGGTCTTTTCTTGCAAGGGTTTTTGATTATTGCAGTTTTCAATTTAGTATTAATTTCTTTGAATTTGGATGCTCTAGCTCTTTTTTTAAAGCCTTTTTTAATTCCATTTTTATTTTTATATGTGTATTTTACTGAAGGGTTTTCAACCAAAAAAATATTGTTACTTGCCTTAACTTTTTCATGGA
Organism: Bacteroidota bacterium; assembly: GCA_947460615.1. Taxonomy (GTDB): domain Bacteria; phylum Bacteroidota; class Bacteroidia; order Flavobacteriales; family Flavobacteriaceae; genus Flavobacterium. Next base: position 975 of record CANHHG010000075.1, on the reverse strand, counting down.
TTGGAGATGTTTTATTGATTTTTTCAGCTTCCAATCAATGGTTTTTTATTTCAGGTTTACTCTCCTTTTTAACCGCTCATCTATTTTATATTTTCTTATTCTCCAAATTGGGAACTTTTAAATCGTATAAGAATAGTCCTCTTTTTTGGCTTGGAATACTACTAACGGCATTTTATTTGAAAAGCATTTTAGAGTTATTGTTACCCGAATTAGGACCTTTAAAAATTCCTGTTAGTATTTATGCGGTGACCATTTCAATAATGTTAGGTTTTGCATGGAGAGGATTTATTTCTTGGTATGATAATGCCAGGTTTTATATTCTTTTCGGTGCGATTGCCTTTATTGCCTCTGATAGTTTTTTAGCCATCAATAAATTCCAAGAACCAATAAATAATGCCACGATTTTAATTATGTCCACCTATTTAGCGGCACAATTTGGAATTGTATATGGGGTCATTAGATTTATTACTCAGAAGAAGTAGCTTGATTTAAATGGTAACCCTCATTTATAAGTTTAAACCTTCCAAATAAATAGATTGGTTAACTTAACATAATTCAACAGATGTTAATTTGTTAAAAATCACAAATTTTATAGTTTTAAATTCAAAATATATCAATAGATTTGATTTATATATATCATTTGTTTGATATATATAAATGTATTTTAACTTAATTTATAATTAATAGTTTAAAAAAAATGATAAAAAAAACACTAACCCTAGTTTCTTTAATGTTTTTTGTTGTTGCAACTTCGGAGACTTTTGCACAAAATAAAAGACCTTCAAGTCCAGCTGGTTCTGTAAATGAAAAATCGGATTCCAAGCCTGGTGATTCTAAGAAAGAGCCAAAACCTTATAAAAAGGTTATCGATTCTACTGCAGTTACCCAAAGAGGTTTAATTGACGTTCATAAAATAGATACCAAATATCTTTTTGAAATACCAGCCTCGCTTTTAGGAACTGAAATGATGACCAT
>CANHHG010000074.1 GCA_947460615.1 Bacteroidota bacterium | reverse complement strand
CCTGTTTTAACTTGAATAAATGAAATAGCTTTTATTTTCTCTTTAGAAAAACTACTAATATGTTTAGCTACTTCTGTTATAAATCGGTAATAATACTTTTTATAGTCAGGAGATAGATAATAAGGATAATGATCAAATGCTCCTGGTTTTTTAGTGGCGCTTGTAATTACTTTTGGTACCCCTTTTTCATAAACCCATTCTGGTGTTTTAGGCCCAGCAGCAAAAGAAATATATAGAGAAATTTTTTCTTTATAGGCTCTTTCAACAGCATTGTCTAATAAAGACCAATCGTATACTCCTGGCGCTTTCTCCACTTCATCCCAGGGAAAATCACAGGAGGTTCCTTTTAAAAATGGATATTCTTTTATATTCATTGCTTCACCACGATCCCAAACACCAAAAGAGCTAGGTTGAGGACCAACCTGACTTAAAGCTATGTTGGTGAAGGCAATTAGGGTAATTAGGATTTTTTTTCTTGTACTATTAAAGCTTTTTAAACTGTATTTATTCATAATTAAAATTTATTATTTACGATTTATGACTTTTAAATCTTTTAATGGTTTAAATAAAAAAAAACATAATTTTTATATTGTTGATATCGTTTAAGTTTTATTTATTAAAATTTGTTTTTTTATTCTTTTAGGGCTTTCGTTGTCTATTTTGTTTTTGTGCCAACCATTGTGCTTTCATTTTTCTGGCGATATCTAGATGTTGTATGATCAAATCATTGGTTTCTATTCGATAACTATTCAAAAAGTATAATTACAATTTTAAAAATTTTTAATTTTTTGGTTTTAATTTTTATGGATAATTAAAAATTATTTTTTTACAAACTCAATTATCTTCACTGTATGAGCAGGTTGATCCAATGTTAACTTATTGGACTCGATTTTGAAATTCTTTTGCGTCCATAGTTCCGTCAATTTGTATTTTGAATTATTTAACTCGAAATCCGTTTTCAGATGGTATGTTTTATTAACGTCCTTGTCCATCCAGTTGAATAGGGTAATAATCAGACGGTCTTTAGTTTCTAATTTCCAAATGGTTGGAATGTCGACACCCGAAAATAAATCGAGAGGAACGGCATGAACGCCAAGTTTGTTCACTGCGATAATATCCTTATTTTTTAATAATTCCAATCGTTCAGCTGGAAGCGATTCGACTTTATCCCCAAAAAAGAAAAGTCCCCCCATTATCGCTTCCAAAGTCATATGGCATTTTGCTTCATCAATGGTATACTGCGGAGAAACAAAAAAAGCATCTGGATCTACAATAGCTATGTTTTTGTGAATATAATAGTTTTGTGACACGGCACGAGCGAATCTAATTAGGCCTTTTTCCACTCTTTCCTCTTCAATAGTTCCCAAGGTTTTTCCATAGGTGATGTTGGTGTAGGGTTCTGTTCCTGATTTATATCCAGGGTGATTGATGTCGTTACCTATTCGGATGGCATCATAACATTCTAAAGCACCAAATACGTAACCCATACTGCGTGTAACAATTAAATCATCTGGCAAAGATCTTCTAACTGCACGTATCGTTTTATTGTGAGCTTGCATGAAAGTCATGGTGGAATCAAATCGCACCCCTTCTTCTAAACCTCCATATGTGTGATCCCATTTCATAAACGAAGGTCTATATCCTTCAACGATTTGTTGGTATCGTGCTGCCGAAAAAGCGGGTACTTCAGGGTGGCTTCCATCTACATAAACTGTTCCAACAGTAGTAACCATTTCATCATCTCCTTTTGCTATTTTTTTATTAGATAGTGATTTCAAAATCCAATCCGGATGTTTTGAAGTAATTGGATCTTTTGGGTTGGTTCGTAAAGGACTTACATGAAGACCAAAGTCTAGACCTAACTTATTTACATAATCGGATAGGTATCGAATTCCATGTGGAAAAGTGACATCATTAACACTATAAAGACCGGGCTCTGTCCACCAGCCGCCATCAATTTGAATGGTTTTCCAACCGTACTCTTTCAAATTAGTATTAATAAAATCAGCAGAAATTAAAAATGATTTTTCAGTGATCTTTCGATCATAGGAATGCCAAGAACTCCAACCTGATTCTGGAAAGCGCATTGGTTTACCTTTTCGCACATTTTCACCCATAATTTTTCCAGTTTCCAATAATACTTTTGTAGGGCGTTGGTTTTCCCAATAGCCAACTAAAAAAGCATCGGTTGTAATAGTATTTCCAGCAGGAACCCAAATTTTTTCTCTTTCGAAAATAGCACCACTTCGAGCAGAAACTTTTAGTTTATTGAAATCATCTGCAACAGGCAATTCCCATTTGAAATTATTAGGCCATAATTCACTGGCTATACTTGCAAATGAAAATGCGCAATTTTTTTTGTCGTTTACCAACATACTCAACCAAACTCCAGTATGCGCTTTAGAGTACGTTCCTTCTTTTGCCTTTTTTGTATTCAATTGATACGGGTACATAAGACCACCCGTATGTGGGGCAGAAGCACTTTCGGTAAAAACCATCCAATCTTTGCTATTGCCAGGTAAAACTATGTTTTCTTTATTGGAATTAAACAACTTAATTCCGCCCAATTTGAATTTCTCCGAAGCTTGTAATGATGAGTTCATTACCAAATAGGGGCGACCCTCCATTAATTCGAATACAATTGTAAAATTGGAAATCAGGGGATGGTTCTCGCAAATAAGATACAAATAGTCGACTTTGCCATTATAATAGTTTACTTCACTCAATCGAGTACCTTCTTTTTTCTCCCAACGAATGTTTTTAAATTCTTTAACCGAAATCCATTTATCGTTTATTTCAATTTCGGGTGTAAGGTTATTAATTTGTGCAAATTGTTTATCCCATTGAATACTGTATTCTGGATTGCCATTGGAATATTGAATTAGGGGTTGGGCCATGAGCTTTGGTAATACCAAAACAAGAACTAAACTGAAAACTATTTTTAATCTATTCATTTGTATATTATTTGTTTTATTTAGGATATATACTTTTTGGTTTAATACTACTTTTACTACTTTTTATATTTAAATCAACAAGTTTTGCTCTCAAACATACATTCATAAAAGCAGCAGATGTCCATAGTTGTGAACCAGAACCCGAAATTAAACCCGAGGGCAAGCGTACTTTTTCGTGAAAAGAACCAAATCCGCCCCATTCCTTATCTCTTTTTTCTGAAAATTTAGTTCCCATTGTTCTGGCAAGTAATGCCGCATTATAACCGGTATAGTCTTTACCATCTGCAATTTCCTTGGCTTGTAAGAAAAATGTATCGCAAAAGGGCCAGGCGGCAGCATTGTGATCTCCTGTTCCTTTGTCTAAAAACGGATGAATTAATGGCGTTCCGTATTGATTGTATGGATAATTATCAATGGCTTTTTTAGCTAATTTTCCTTCTACAATGCCAAATATAATGGCAAAAGCCGTTCCTAGATTGTGCTGGTTGGGTAATACTTTTCCGTTTCTATCTTTAAAGTAAGTAAAAGTTCCATCTGGCAATAGTAATTCTTTTAGAATAGCCTTTTTGAGCAACTCAGCTTTTTTGGTCCATACTTTAGATTCTTCAGGGAAATGGCATTTTTGAGCAGCATTGGCAAGTGATAGCAGCGCTTTATAATACAAACAATTGGTTGAGGTGCTTTTTAGTAATACGCAATCAGATTGAGAATAACTCTCTGGATAGCCATCGGATTGCAAGTCTTGAAAGGTGTTTTGACCTTTGTATAAACCATCTTGTTTATCATACCAAGGCGCATAAAGGGTATCAAAATTACTTTTACCATTGGTGTAAAACCAATTCCAATCGGCAACTTCAGGATGGGATGTAAACAAATTATCTACGGCCCAAATCCAAACTACATCATCAGTACGACGAGTAATACTATTACTTTTGAACTGAGCCATTATTTGTTTTCTATCTTCGGTAATTGCTTCCCAGGGAGCTTCAATTTCTTTAATCACCTCTTCTTTAGAAACTTTGTAACCCATTTTAGATACTACATTTCTCGTAACACGGAGTGAAGTCATCATTTCTTTGGGATACAAAGCATTGAGGCCCAAAATTCCTGCATAAGAAATATCACGGGTATAAACACGGTCGGTGTACCGTCGTCCTGCGGCAAAATAAGTTCCATAATCGTTGGTAATCAAGTTGAGCTCGACATCATTAAGAGCTATTGCCCACATTTTTTTGAATAGGGGCGTGGCCTCTAGTTTTAATGCAATTGTGTTTTTTTGATTGACGTTGGGCAAATCGGTCGCTACAAATTGTCCTAAACCATCTTCTAAGGAATTGGCCTTTAATACCAATGGTCCTTTTTCATAAACCAATTTTTGACTGTAGCCAGAGGATACAAACAAAAAAAGAGTAAGAAGAATTGGTAAAGTATACTTTTTCAATAGTGCTTTTAATAAATTAGAGTAGTAGTACAAATAAATACAATTAAGACCACTTTCTGTTGTTCAAAAAGTCTCATAAACTTGGTTTTTTTGTTTCAAACAAAGAAATTGGTACTGAATATTTTTTTTAAAATTGATCGCTTTAAGATTATTAAATTATTCTTTCAGCTGTATATCTAAGTCCACTATTTTAGAGCCGAGCGCCATACCACTGAGTAAGAAATTTCCTTTATCAATCTCATTTTTAATGCTTTGCTCTTGAAGAAAGATAGTATATTTGATAAGGTAAAACAGGGCCTATTTTTAGGTATTAGCCTACGATAAATCAATAAGTGTACGATAAATCAATTATTTGAAACATTTCAACATAATAATTGAAACTTTTTCAATAGGTCTACTTTCGAGTAGTGCTTAATTTTATAAAAGTTTATAAAATATAAATAAACCAATAATAATTATTATGAAAAAACTATTACTCAACCCAAAAAGACTTATGCAATTTGTGCTAAGCCTTTGTTTGATTTTGGTGAGCGCTAACTCAAGTTGGGGGCAATCAATTACAGTTCCCAACGGCGATTTTAGCGCAGGGTCAACGCTTTCGGGCTCAAGTCCATGGACGATTACTGGATGGACAATTTCACAAAATTCTGGAATTGGTTCAGCTGGTAATGCTAATCTAACTGTTGGTTCAAGTGGTGTAATAAGTGGGGCATTCACCTGTACTGGTGCAAATGCAACTTCTGGTGCAAATGCAAATGCTATCCAAGCAGCATTAATAATTGAATCTGATAAGATTGATATCAGTAGCTATGCAGGTACAACCTCAGCTTTTACGTATGCATTTCAAATAAAAGTTGCTACAGTAACAGCTACAGGTGCACCTTGGAATATAGTTGTAAAAGTGTATGATGCCTCTAATGCTGAAGTTTTGTTGGCAATAAGTCAGACAAAATCACAAGGAAACCTTAAAACTACTGCTGCTGGAACTTATGTAAATGCTTCAGCTGTAGGTACACTATTAGGTGCTGCAAGTGCTAATGTAAAATATATTACCATTCAGGTTCACTTGGGACAAATGCTAGCGAATACTCCAACGCTCGATAACTTTACATTAACCGCTGCAGGTGCTGCAGCAAGTACTACGCTTACGCAACCGGTTAGTACAGCTTTGAGTTATGAAATAGGAAATGGTCCTTCTGCAGAACAATCGTTTCAGGTAGCAGGTGCAAACCTGGGTAGTAATAATATTACAGTTACTCCGGGTACAAATATCGAAATATCTTCTACCTCGGGTTCAGGTTTTGGCTCTTCAGCAATTACGTTAACGCCGAGCAGTGGAACAGTTGCTAATACAACCCTTTATGCACGTTTGATAGCTGGTCTAGGTCTTGGTACGGGTGGTTCAAATACTGTAAGACAAGTAAATGTAGCAGCAACTGGAACGACCACTAAAACAGTACAGTTTACCGGATCTATAAATGGTATTAATACCACAACAATCACCGGAAGTGCTTTGAGTTATGTAACAGGTAGCGGCCCTTCAGCTGAAGGTTCGTTTACTGTTACAACGAATGGTTTAACAAGCGATTTGGTGGTGACTCCGGGTTCTGATTTGGAAGTATCAACTACCTCAGGAACTGGTTTCCAGTCAGCTGCCATCCCTTTAGCTAACACCACTACTTCACAGGTAATTTACAGCAGATTGAAAGCCGGTCTTTCTGCCGGATATTATAGTGGAGCATCGACAGCGGTTGTGGTTTCATCCACTGGATTCACTAGTGTAACAAAGCAGTTTACAAGAACTATAACAGATCCTCCAACTACTTGGAATGGTACAAGTTGGTCCAATTCAAGCGGGCCTACTACTTCAATTGACGCAATAATTGACGGAAATTTTTCAACATCTGCATCTGGGGTTACCGCAGGATTTACAGCAAAAACATTAACTGTTAATGCTTCAAGATCATTTACAATTAATAGTGGTCATAATATAACGGTTGCCGGAGCAATTACTAACAATGGTACCATAACTATTGAAAACAATGCCAACTTGATACAAGTAAACAATGTAGCCAATACAGGTTCTGGAACAGCAATTGTAAAAAGAAACAGTGCTTCTATACAATTATATGATTATACGTTATGGAGTTCGCCTGTGGCGGGACAAGATTTACGAACGTTTTCGAATAGTACTTTAGTCAATCGTTTTTATACTTACAATTCAACTACTAATCAATATAATGCAGTTGATTTTTCAAGTCCTGTAAATTTTGCACCTGCAACAGGCTATTTAATTCGTGCTCCTAATACTTGGGCTCCTACAACTCCATACACTTTTAACGGAGTTTTCACAGGAGTTCCTAATAATGGAAATATTTCACTTTCAGCACTTGCTTCTGACAAGTTTTATGGTGCAGGAAATCCATATCCATCAACCATATCTGCAGATTTATTTCTTAGCGGAAATGATACAGGTGGAACATTGTATTTCTGGAGAAAAAATAATAATGCTACAACTACGCCTACTACTTCCTATGCAACCTATACTCTAGCTGGAGGGGTCGGAACAGGAACACAAAATTCAGGGGGTAGTTCATCAATTACTCCAGATGGAACAATTCAAGTTGGACAAGGTTTTATAGTAAAAACGGGTGCTTCCTCAACAGCATTGAATTTTACTAATGCAATGAGAACTTCAAGTAATACAAGTCCATTTCTTAGAACCACTGAAGACAGAAGTCGTTTTTGGTTGAACTTAACTTCTACAACTGGTGCTTTTTGTCAAACAATGGTAGCCTACATGTCAGAAGCTACTTCAGTTGTAGACACTGCTATTGACGGGCGTTATTTTAATGATTCTCCAATTGCTTTAACCTCTATCATCAATACCGAGGAATATACCATTCAAGGTCGTGCGCTTCCTTTTACAACGACAGATACGGTTCCGTTAGGGTTCAAAACCAATGCCGCAGGAAACTACACCATTGCAATTGATCATGTAGATGGATTGTTCAGTACTGGTCAAGCAATATACCTAAAAGACAATTTTTTAAATATCGTTACTGATTTAGGTACTGGAAGTTACTCTTTTGCAAGTGCTATCGGAATATTTAATTCAAGATTTGAAGTAGTATACCAAAGTACTTTGGCAGTAACCAACCCAACATTCACAGCCAACAGCGTAATTGCTTTTAACGATAACGGCGAAATAAAAATCAATTCAAGTAGTACCGTTATGGACCAAGTTCGATTGTATGATATACAAGGGCGTTTGTTGGTTGAGAAAAAACAAATCAATGCCAATGAAACTAGAATCAATACGACTGTTTCCAACCAAGTATTGTTACTAGAAATTACCGCTATTACCGGTACTAAAGTCATCAAAAAAATAATTCAATAACACTAGATAAAAAAATTAGAAAACATGAAAAATAATGCAATAAGAATAATCGTATTTTGTTTAATCACTTTATCTAGTTTGAATAGTATAGCACAAACACCAGGATCAGAAAATGATTTAGGAATTGGTAATTTAGAAGCTGCGGATACTGCTCCAATCAGTGATTATATAATTCCAATGCTGGTATTAGCAATAGCGCTAAGTTTCCTTTTACTTAGAAAAAGAAGAACTACATAAATAGTATTTAAAGGAAAAACCACGCTCAAAGCGTGGTTTTTTTGTTTAGACAAATATAACTTAAAATGCCTTTAAAGCTTTAGTCTTAAAAGTCGAAAGTAAGAGTTTTAATTTACTCACCTCAATAACTTATAATTCATTTCATTTTATTCACTATTACTATACAATAATCACAACCACAAAAAAACCCCATTACATTAAATAATAGGGCTTTGAAATTTAAAAATGATAACATTTCTACCAGAAAATACTATATAAAGCAACCAGGATTCCAGTTACTAATAAACTCCCAGCTAAAAAGCTACTATTTACTTTAAACATTGATGAATCTATTTCTAGTCCTTTAGATTTTACACCTCTTTTTTGGTCAAATAAACTAATTACTATCATTACAGCTACACAGATTGCAAATACAAATCCCATACGGTCAATAAACGGAATTTCATACAAACTTGTTCCGTTCTCTTGAGGGACTAATACAGCGAAACCTGTTGAATTTAAAAATTCTAAATTCATCCAATTAGGTAAAAACTTAAATACTACTGACAATATGAAACCTCCAATGGTTGCAAACATGGCAGCATTTGAACTCGTTTTTTTCCAGAAGAATCCTAAAATAAACATGGCAAAAACTCCAGGGCTAACGAATCCAGTGTATTCTTGAATAAATTCGAATCCTCCTTTTTTGTCAATTCCTAAGTGTGGCGCAATAATTACTGCTAACATCATAGCTATAAACACAGCCCATTTCCCAACTTGAACCATTTTCTGTTCACTACAATCTACATCAATTTTTTTCTTGTAAATGTCCAATGTAAAAATGGTAGCAATACTATTTACTT
>CANHHG010000073.1 GCA_947460615.1 Bacteroidota bacterium | reverse complement strand
TCATGCGGAAATCCTACTATTGCACTTTCTGCAACCGCTGGATGTTCATTAATAGCATCTTCAATTGGTGCGGTTCCTAGATTATGACCAGAAACAATAATTACATCATCTACTCTACCGGTAATTCTGTAATAACCCGTTTCATCTCTCAAAGCACCGTCCCCAGTAAAATATTTGCCTGGAAAGGCAGTAAAATAGGTTTCTTTATACCTTTTATGGTCCCCCCAAATCGTTCTTGCTATTCCGGGCCACGGAAATTTAATACATAAATTTCCTGTCACTTGATTTCCTTCTATCTCATTTCGCTTTTCATTCATCAATACTGGCTGAACTCCCGGTAAGGGTAATGAAGCGTAGGTTGGTTTTGTTGGAGTAACAAATGCTAAAGGAGATATCATAATTCCCCCGGTTTCAGTTTGCCACCAAGTATCAACTACTGGACATCGCTTCCCTCCTACGTGTGCATTATACCAATGCCAAGCTTCTTCATTTATAGGTTCTCCAACGGATCCAATTACTTTTAGTGATTTTAATGGAAATCGTTGTACATAATCCAAACTCTCTTTTGCTAAAGCTCTAATGGCAGTTGGTGCCGTATAAAATTGAGTTACTTTGTGTTTTTCAATAACTTCCCAAAAACGACTAAAATCTGGATAAGAAGGTACTCCTTCAAAAATAACGGTGGTTGCCCCGTTTAATAATGGTCCATATAATATATAGGAATGTCCGGTAATCCAACCGATATCTGCGGTACACCAAAACACATCATTTTCAACGTAATTGAAAACATTTTTAAAGGTATATGCCGAGTAAACCATGTAACCAGCTGTAGTATGTACCATTCCTTTGGGTTTGCCGGTTGACCCTGAAGTATAAAGTATAAATAAAGGATCCTCAGCATCCATAATTTCAGCCACATTATTATCAGAGGCATCGTCCAAAAGTGGTTGAAGCCATTGGTCGCGACCCATTTTCATTGAAATATCAGAGTTGGTTCTTTTAGCAACTAACACTTTTTCTACACAGGGAAAATTTTCCAAGGCATCATCAATAATACTTTTTAAATCGATGGTTTTGTTTCCACGATAACCACCGTCAGATGTAATTACCATTTTACACTCACTATCATTAATTCTTGCCGCTACTGCAGAGGCAGAAAACCCAGCAAAAACAACCGAGTGGATAGCTCCAATTCTAGCGCAAGCTAAGGTGGCTACTGCCAATTCAGGAATCATTGGTAAATAAATACAAACGCGATCGCCTTTTTCTATTCCTTGCTCTCTTAGAACATTGGCGAATTTTGAAACGCGCTCGTGCAATTCATTATAAGAAATATGCACCGACTCTTCGCTAGGATCATTTGGTTCAAAAATAATGGCTATTTTTTCCCCTTTTCTAACCAAATGACGGTCAATACAGTTTTTTACAATATTTACTTTTGCACCAACAAACCATTCAATTTTTGCTGCAGCCATATCAAATTCAATCACTTTTTCCCACTCTTGATACCAAGTGAAATTCTCTGATGCTACTTTTCCCCAAAACTTTCTAGGTTCACGGATTGATTTATTGTAATGTTTAAAATACTGCTCTAAATTCTCTATTTTATAGTAACTCATTCTGAAATAATTATTTAATCGTTTATTTGTTTATTATTTGAATCATAGTCACCCATTAAAGCATAGAAACCAAAAGTTCCTAATCCAAAAACTATTAAAGGAGTTAATACAAAAAGGATGATGATTCCAAATACTAAATCATCTTGTTTTCCAGAAGCTAATTTTGGTAATCCAAATTCATAAATGCAAAAATAGGCGGCAGCTATTGCAAATGCCATCCAAACCAATCCTAAAACTCGCTTTATTTGATTCATAATTTATCTATTAAGCGTGACTATTATTATCATTATTTTTTATGTAAACCATACCAATTACAAAACAAATAGCCGCAATTGCTATCGGATACCAAAGACCTTCAAGGTAATATTCCGGTATTATTGAATCTTTTGCATTGGTAACTAAATAAGTTGAAATTGCTGGAAGTAAACCACCAAATATACCATTTCCAATATGATAGGGTAAAGACATTGAGGTGTATCTAATTTTCACTGGAAACATTTCAACAAGGAAAGCTGCAATTGGTCCGTAAACCATTGTTACAAATAATACTTGAATAAATATCAGTAGTATTAACGAACATTTATCGCTATTATTAATATTGATTGTGGTTTTGACTTCTATTTTTGGTTTTCCATCTAATACAATTGCTTTACCATGTTCTAAAAATACCGTTTTTACTTCTAGTAATGTGGTTTTATCAGAATAGACCTTGCTTGTAGTATAAATGGAATCCAAAGTTTGATTTTTGTTTTCTTTTAATTCAGCTAGTAAAGTAGTATTCTCAATAATTTCAGTTTTATTTTTAACAGAGGTTGTTTCATACATTGCCTTATATATTGGTCTGTAAAATAAAATTGCCAATAACATTCCACCCATCATAATGTATTTTCTGCCCACTTTGTCACTCAGCCATCCAAAAAATATAAAAAATGGAGTTCCTAACAACAATGAAATGCCTAATAGCCCATCAACTTGAGAAGAATCAATTGACATCACTGTTTTCATAAAACTCATAGCATAGAATTGTCCTGTGTACCAAACTACTCCTTGACCCATTGTTGCTCCAAATAAAGCTAACAATACGAATTTCATATTGTAGCGATTTCCGAAACTTTCTTTCAATGGATTTGCACTTGTTTTTCCTTCTGCTTTAGCTTTTGCAAAAACTGGTGATTCATCCATATTTTTTCTAATCATATAGGAAACTCCAACCATTATAATTGAGACCCAAAATGGAACTCTCCATCCCCAGGAATCAAATTGTTCTGGAGTTAAAATATTTCTAGTAACTAATATTACCATTAATGAAATGAATAATCCTACTGTTGCAGTGGTTTGAATCCATGAAGTCCAATAACCTCGCTGTCCAACTGGAGAATGTTCAGCTACATAGGTTGCTGCTCCTCCATATTCTCCTCCTAAAGCAAGGCCTTGTAATAATCGAAGTAATAAAACAAATAAGGGAGCCATAAAACCAATGGATTCATAACTTGGAATACAACCAATTAAAAAAGTTGCTCCTCCCATTAATAAAAGAGTTACCATGAAGGTATATTTTCTTCCAATTAAATCTCCTAGTCTACCGAAGAACAAAGCACCAAAAGGACGAACTACAAAACCCGCTGCAAAAGTTGCTAAGGTTGATAAAAATGCGGCTGTAGGATTGTCAGAAGGGAAAAATTTTGTAGAAATAACAACAGCTAAACTTCCAAAAATGTAAAAATCATACCATTCAATCATCGTTCCAATTGAGGAAGCTGATATTACTTTCCAAATTCCTTTTGTTGATTTAGAATTCATAAGGCCATTTTGAATTTTAATTACACCCAAATATAAAAAATAGTTAAGCAAGATAAATGCTATTTTTTTTCTTTTATGAATTTGTAATCATTATTATTAATTAAAATCATTTTCATTACAATTTGTTACCTTTTTTTATTTAATTTGTAATTAAATAAATCGCAATGCAATTTGATCCACGAGAATTAGAACAAACCGCTATTTATAAATTATTGACTGGAATTGTTATTCCAAGACCTATCGGTTGGATTTCAACTATTAGCGAAGACCAAATTTATAATTTAGCTCCTTTCTCCTACTTTAATGCTGTTGGTGATGATCCGCCACACGTTATGTTCTCCACAGTCCATTCTAATAATTCCAATAAAGACACGCTTAATAATGTTTTAGCAACTAAGCAATTCGTAGTTAATATGGTTACTGAAGATTTGGTGGAACAAATGAATCTTACTTCGCAACCTATTGCCTCAAATGAAAGTGAATTTGAATTGGCAGGCCTCACTCCTATTGCTTCTTCATTGGTTAAACCGCCTAGAGTAAAGGAATGTAAAATCACTATGGAATGTGAAATGGTTCATCATTACAAACTAGAAAATTCAAAAACGGGTGGTGCTACCATAGTGATTGGTAAAATTGTATTATTTCATATTGATGAAAGCGTTTTATTAGAAAATTATAAAATAAATGTAGAAACCTATAAGCCTGTTGCTCGTTTGGCGGGTTCAAATTATTCAAAATTAGGAGAAATTTTTTCTATAAAAAGATAAGATGAAAATAACTGTAATTGGTGGTGGTCCCGGGGGTATGTATTTTTCAATTTTATTGAAGAAGGCTATTCCTGATTGTAAAATTGATATTTACGAACGTAATAAATCCGATGATAGTTTTGGTTTTGGTGTCGTTTTTTCAGATGAAACTTTAAGTGAGTTTTTAACCCGAGATCCAAAATCATACGAATTAATTCGAAGTAAATTTGCTTATTGGGACGCTTTAGATGTAGCTCGCGATGGTGAAATTGTACGAATTTCAGGTAATGGTTTTTGTGGGTGTTCACGTAAAACATTATTGCAATTATTGCAACAAAGATGTATTGAAGAAGGAGTAAACCTTTATTTTGAGCAAAATGTAGATGATCTAAATAAATACAAAGATTCGGATGTTATTGTAGCTTGTGACGGAATTGGAAGTCAAATTCGAACAAAATATTCACAAGAATTTGGAACGAAAATTGAATTAAAGAAAAACCGATTTGTTTGGTTAGGTTCTACAAAACCCTTGGATGCCTTTACCTATTTCTTTAGAAATACTCCTTACGGGATGATCGTGGCTCACTCTTATCAATATGAAAAAGGAATGAGTACCTGGATTTTCGAATGTTCGGATACAACATGGAAAAATGCCGGTTTTGAGATAGAAAATGAACAAGATACGATTGCTAAAATTGCCGAATTATTTAAGGAGGAATTAGACGGACATCCTTTAATTTCAAATAAATCACATTGGCGTAAATTCCCTGCAATTACCAATGATAAATGGCATTTCGAAAATATTGTCTTACTTGGAGATGCCAAAGCTACAGCACATTATTCTATTGGTTCAGGGACAAAATTAGCGATGGAATGCGCCATTGGTTTAGCAGATGCTGTAATTGAATTCCCTAATGATATTCCACAAGCATTTGATAAATATGAAAAAACAAGACGAAATAGAGTCGAAATGATTCAATATGCGGCAAATGTTTCTTTGGATTGGTTTGAAAATATGGATCGAAATGCAAAACACGATTTTCAACAATTTGCATTTGGATGCATGACACGTTCAAAAAAGGTCACTTTTGAGAATTTAGCGATTCGTGATGCTTCCTTCCCAGAAAAAGTTTTATCTGAATTCAACTCAAAACTAGGAGTTACCGATTTAAATACATCAGCTGCCTTTACCCCATTTTCATTAAGAAAAATGAAATTAGAAAACAGAATTGTAATGTCCCCAATGGGACAATATTCTGCAGAAAACGGATTGGTGAACAATTGGCATCTAGTTCATTATGGAGCTAGAGCTACCGGAGGAGTTGGATTGATATTAACCGAAATGACTGCAATTTCTACAACAGGGCGAATTACATTAGGTTGTGCAGGCATTTGGAATGAAAATCAAGTAGTTGAATGGAAAAAAGTCACTAATTTTATACATCAAAATAGTAAATCCAAAATCGGAATTCAATTGGGTCACTCAGGTCGAAAAGGAGCGCTAAATCTTCCGTTTGTTGGAAATAATATTCCTTTAGAAAAAGACAATTGGGATTTGATTTCGGCTTCGCCAATTGCCTTTTCGTCTAATAATGCTTGCCCAAAAGAAATGACTTTGGAAAATATGAATCAAATTGTTTCTGAATTTGTGCA
The DNA here is from genome assembly GCA_947460615.1 of Bacteroidota bacterium. Lineage (GTDB taxonomy): Bacteria > Bacteroidota > Bacteroidia > Flavobacteriales > Flavobacteriaceae > Flavobacterium. The sequence goes on along the minus strand of CANHHG010000073.1, from coordinate 3,392 downwards.
AGCTACTATAAATGCTGATAAAGCTGATTTTGATATGATCGAATTGCAAGCGCATCATGGGTTTTTGCTGGCTTCTTTCCTTTCACCGCTTACCAATATCCGTAAAGATGAATTTGGTGGAAGTATTAAAAATAGATTAAAATTTCCATTAAGAGTATTTTCGGAAATGAGAAAGGTTTTCAACCAAAACAAACCAATGTCAGTTAGAATTTCCGCTTCTGATTGGGTTGAAAATGGGATTACTGAAGATGAGGTATTAGAAATTGCAAAGGCTTTTAAAATCGCTGGTGCTGATATTATCAATGTTTCAACTGGAAATACAGTTGAAAATCAGAAGCCTATTATTGGAAGAATGTGGCAAACTCCCTACTCTGACTTGATTAGAAATACAGTTGGTGTTCCTACTATAACAACAGGATACATTCAAGATATAGATCAAATAAATACTATTTTATTAAACGGTCGAGCGGATTTAGTAGCTCTTGGAAGACCTTTATTATTGGATGCTAATTTTGTTAGAAATGCAGAAGCTTACGAACAATATAAAACGACTTCCATTCCAAGTCAATATTTGCCGGGAGTTTCACATTTATATCCTTTGAAAGCTGCTGAAAGAAAAGCAATGGAAAGCATGAAAAAAGCCTTAAAACCGGAAAGTCATAGTCCTAAAAAGTAAATTATAGAAAGCAAAGATTCCAAATTTATGAAGCACTACCAAGACCAATTTGCCCATATTCATTTGCCTGACAAACAATTTCAGCCAGATTACATTTATAATGAACCGAATTTTGAATTGGATTCAAGTTTAAATTGCGTAGAGCGTCTTTTAGATAATCATATAAAGCAAGGCAGAGGGAATTTTGTAGCAATACGAACTTTCAATGAAACATGGACTTACCAAGATTTATATGAAAAATCAAATCAAATTGCTCATGTATTGGTTGATGACTTAGGATTAGTTTCTGGAAATCGCGTGTTGATTCGATCTGCAAACAATCCGATGTTTGTAGCTTGTTGGTTTGCAATTTTGAAAGCAGGTGGAATAGTAGTCGCAACCATGCCTTTACTTCGAGAAAAAGAATTAGAAACAATCGTTGATTGTGCTGAAATATCCCATGCTTTCTGCGATATCCGATTGGAAGAAGCCTTATCATTAGTAAAATCGCCTTATTTAAAATCAGTTTGCACATTTGATGGATCTAATGAAACCAAATCGGAATTAGAAGTTTTAATGGCTTCGAAACCTAACGAATTTTCAAACTTTCCGACATTTGCGGAAGCGGTTTCAATCATAGGATTTACATCAGGAACAACAGGACTACCAAAAATGACCGCGCATTTTCACAAAGATATTTTATTGATTTGTGAAGCCTTTCCAAAATATGCTTTACAGCCAAAAGTAGACGATATATTTACTGGAAGCCCACCTCTAGGATTTACGTTTGGCTTGGGTGGATTGGTTTTATTTCCATTTTACTATGGAGCTTCTACCTTTTTAATTGAAAAACCATCGCCAGAAATACTTCTTCAAGCAATTCAAGATTATAAAATTACCATTTGCTTTACAGCCCCAACCGCTTGGAGAATGATAACTCAAAAAGTTAACGATTTCGACATTTCAAGCCTACGCAAATGTGTTTCCGCAGGCGAAAATCTCCCATTAAAAGTCTGGGAAGATTGGTACAAAGCTACAGGATTGAAAATTATTGATGGTATTGGTGCAACCGAATTACTACATATATTTATCTCTTCGAATGAAGATAATATAAAACCTGGAGCTACTGGATTACCAATTTATGGTTACGAAGCTAGAATTGTAGACGACAACGGAAAAGAAGTTTCCAATAACGAAATTGGCAAATTAGCTGTTCGTGGAATTACAGGTTGCAAGTACTTGAATCGACTTGAAAAACAACAAGAATACGTCCAGAATAAATGGAATTTAACAGGGGATATTTTTAAAAAAGATGATGATGGCTATTTTTGGTTTATTGCCCGTGGCGACGATATGATTATTTCTTCGGGCTATAATATTGCAGCAATTGAAGTAGAAAGCGTACTTTTGACTCACGATGACATTCTAGAATGCGCCGTTGTAGGAATTCCTGATGAAAATCGTGGAATGTTAGTTTGTGCTAATATTGTTTTGAAAAATCCAGCTTCCGCAAATGATGGGTTGGCAAAATTAATTCAAGATTGGTTTAAACAAGTAGCTGCTCCCTATAAATATCCTAGGGTTATTAAATTTCATGACGTATTACCCAAAACAGAAACAGGAAAAATTCAACGATTTAAATTGAAATAACTATGAATCAACCATTTATAAAAGAAGAACAAATACGTTTCCAGCATGTAGATTACGCTGGTATCGTTTTTTATCCCCGTTATTTTGAAATGCTAAATTGCATTGTTGAAGATTTTTATGATGAAGCACTAGGTTTGCCATTCAATAAAATGCATGAGACTGGAGGAATTCCAACGGTTGATTTGAAAGTTCAATTCATGAAGCCAGCTCGATTGGGCGAAGTATTAACGAAATATTTTTGGATCAAGAATATCGGAGGTTCATCGCTATTGTGTGGATTCAAATTTGAAAATAGTCAAAAAGTAATTTGCCTTGAAGGCGAAGTAACTCTTGTGAATGTAGCCTTTACAGAAAATAGAAGTTCAATAAAAGCGGCACCCTTTTCTGATTTAATTAAAAGTAAATTGAATAAATATTTAATTCATTAGATTATGACTTTCAATAAATTTAAAGCTGCCGCAGTTCAAACTTCCCCAGTTTTTTTAGATGCTGAAAAAACAATCGATAAAACAATTGCATTTGTTAAAGAAGCAGCTGATAATGGAGCACAATTAATTGCTTTTCCGGAAGTTTTTGTATCTGGTTATCCTTATTGGAATTGGATTATGACGCCGGTTCAAGGAAGCAAATGGTATGAGAAATTATACAAAAGTGCTATAACTGCTGATGGTTCGGAAGTAAAAAGACTTTGTGATGCAGCCAAAGAATTCAATATACATATCGTAATTGGAATCAATGAAAAAGGAAGCAGTTTTGGTGAAATTTACAATACCAATTTGATCATTGATAATAATGGAACTCTAAATGGTAAACATAGAAAATTAGTTCCTACTTGGGCTGAAAAACTAACTTGGACTTCTGGCGATGGCTCTTCATTAAAAGTATATAAAACAGAAATTGGTCCTATTGGAACTCTAGCTTGTGGCGAGAATACGAATACTTTGGCAAGATTTGCATTGCTCGCTCAAGGCGAATTAATTCACATTGCCAATTATATTTCGTTGCCAGTTGCCCCACCCGATTATGATATGGCAGAAGCAATTAAAATTCGTGCAGCCGCGCATTCATTTGAAGGAAAACTATTTAC
>CANHHG010000072.1 GCA_947460615.1 Bacteroidota bacterium | reverse complement strand
TCTGATAAATCTCCTCCTGCCATAACATAAGCCAGTTTATTTGCGATTTTCTTGTCGTGCTCTGAAATGTATTTTCCAGCCTCCATTTGATCAGTTCCAACTAAGAACATTCCCAAGGCTTGTTTTCCTAAAACTTTAACGTCATTACGGCGAATAGGTTGGGTATAACCAGCTTCTGCCATTAATAAAGCGTGCTTTTTAGCTTCAGCAATTTGTCGGTCTTTATTGACTACAACAATGTCTTTTCCGTGTTGTAAGATGCCTAAATCAAAAGCTTCATAGGCAGAAGTTGAAACTTTTGCCATGGCTACAGTTAAGAAATATTCTTGTAGCACATTTAATTCAACATCATTTTTTCGGAATAAATCAGAAGCTCTCAATGTCATTTCTTTAGAGCCACCTCCACCTGGAATTACACCAACTCCAAATTCCACGAGTCCGATATAAGATTCAGCAGCAGCCACCACTTTATCGGCATGCATGCTCATCTCGCATCCACCACCTAATGTCATTCCGTGGGGTGCTACAATTACTGGAATTCCAGAGTAACGAACGCGCATCATCGTGTCTTGGAACATTTTAATGGCCATATTTAATTCGTCATATTCTTGTTCAACAGCCATCATAAATATCATTCCGATATTGGCTCCCACAGTAAAATTGGCTGCTTGATTTCCAATAACCAAACCTTGGTAATCTTTTTCAGATAAATCAATGGCTTTGTTGATTGCCTGTAAAACGTCGCCCCCAATAGTGTTCATTTTCGATTGGAATTCTAAATTCAAAATTCCATCACCTAAATCTTGAATAATTGCTCCGCTATTACTCCATATTTTTTTACTTTCTCGAATGTTATTTAGGATGATAAAGGCGTCTTGACCAGGAACTTTAGTTTGCGTTTTATTTGTAATAGAATAATAATAGGTAGCACCTTCTTTTACAGTATAAAAACTTGAATTTCCAGAATTCAACATGTCATTCACCCAAAAATTAGGTTCTAAACCTTCGGCTTTCATGATTTCAATTCCTTTAGCTACGCCAATGGCATCCCAAATTTCGAAAGGACCATTTTCCCAACCAAAACCTGCTTTCATAGCATCGTCAATTTTGTAAAAATCATCCGCTATTTCAGGAATTCTATTGGAAACATAAGCAAACATTGAAGTAAAACTCTTTCTGTAAAATTCTCCTGCTTTGTCTTTTCCGCTTACTAATATTTTGAAACGATCAATTGGTTTAGAAATTGTTTTAGTTAATTCTAAGGTTGCAAAAGACGCTTTTTTAGCTGTTCTGTATTCTAATGTATTTAAATCTAATGATAAAATATCACGACCTTCTTTTTTGTAAAAACCTTGTCCTGTTTTGCTTCCAAGCCAATTGTTTCCCATCATTTTTTTAATAAAATCTGGCAATTGAAACAAATCGTGTTTTTCGTCATTAGGACAATTTTCATAAATTCCGTTGGCTACATGAACCAAAGTATCCAATCCAACTAAATCGACAGTTCTGAATGTTGCCGATTTTGGTCTACCAATAACTGGACCGGTTAGTTTGTCAACTTCTTCAATTGTCAAACCTAGTTCTTTAACCAGGTGAAATAAACTCTGAATTCCGAAAATACCAATTCTATTTCCAATAAATGCAGGAGTATCTTTAGCAACAACTGCAGTTTTTCCTAAAAATTTTTCACCATATATCGTAAGGAAATCAATTATTTCTGGTGAAGTTTGTGGACCTGGAATAATTTCGAATAATTTTAAATACCGTGCTGGATTAAAAAAGTGAGTTCCACAGAAGTGTTTTTGAAAACCTTCACTTCTACCTTCACTCATAAAATGAATAGGAATTCCTGAAGTATTTGATGTAACTAAAGTGCCTGGTTTACGGTATTTTTCTATTTGCTCAAACACTAATTTCTTGATATCCAAACGTTCAACCACCACTTCAATAATCCAATCAACATTGGCAATTTTAGCCAAATCATCTGTGGTGTTTCCAGTGGTAATGCGACTGGCAAATTTTTGATTGTAAATAGGAGAGGGTTTAGATTTTAAAGAATTTGCTAAATGCTCATTAACCAATCTATTTCTAACCATTTTACTTTCTAAGGTAAGTCCCTTTTTTTCTTCCTCATCAGTGAGTTGATTAGGAATGATGTCTAATAGTAAAACTTCAACTCCTATATTGGCAAAATGACATGCAATTCCAGATCCCATTATTCCGGACCCTATAACTGCAATTTTTTTTATGGTACGCTTCATCTACTTATTTTTTTGATCTGTTGTATTTTCCTTGTGACTAAATATCTTTTTTTCTATAATTAAATCATTGATGATGTCAGTTACTTCAGTAAAGTGCTTTAGTTTTTCTTCAGAAACATGCTTTTTGACGGTTTCATTAAATTTCAAAACTGTATTTCTTGACAATTCTCTTTTTTCTCTTCCAAAATCGGTAAGGTAAATTAAAACGCCACGACCATCATCTGGGTTTTTCTTCCTTATTATTAATCCTTTATCTTCCATCGATTTTAATGTTCTGGTTAAGCTGGTTGCTTCCATTCCCATTTTAGGTCCCAATGAAGTGGAAGGCGTTCCATTGTCTTTATCCATACTTAACAAAGCAAATCCAGTAGCCATAGATGCACCAAAGTTCTGTGCCTCGTCATTATACATTCTCGAGACCGCTTGCCAAGTTGCGCGAAGTAGATAATCTATCGTTTTCTCTTTCATTTTTTTGATTTATTTTCAAATGTAATAAAAAAATAGTATGCGCGCATAGTATTTTTTATTTATTTTATGTTAAAAAAAAACTCCTCTTATTTGAGGAGTTTTTCATTAGCTGTAAATTTTATTAAAAAGATCTTTGTACTTTTCGAGTACCACTTTTCGCTTTAGCTTTAGGGTTGGAGTTACGTGACCTCCATCAATTGTCCATAGGTCTGGCGTAAGTTCAAATCTCTTGACTCTTTCCCAATTTCCAAACTTTTCATTGATTTTATCAACTTCTTCTTGAATTCGTTCAATTACTTTTGGATTATTTGCTATAGCTTCAAATGAAGTATCTGGAGTCATATCATGTAGTTTTTGCCATTCTTTAATGTATTCAAAATGTGGTTGAATAAAAGCAGCGGGCATCTTTTGACCATCACCAATTACCATTATTTGTTCTATAAATCGAGATTGTTTAAACGCATTTTCAAGTAACTGAGGCGAAATGTACTTACCACCGGAGGTTTTAAACATTTCTTTTTTACGATCGGTAATTTTTAAAAATCCTTCAACATCTATTTCTCCAATGTCACCAGTATGAAAATAACCGTCTTTTAAAACTTCGTTTGTTTGTTCTACATCTTTATAATATCCCAACATCACATTGGGTCCTTTACAAAGGATTTCTCCGTCTTCAGCAATTTTGACTTCTACTTTATCCACTACTTTTCCTACGGTTCCAATTTTATATCCATGATTTCTCATGTCATTAATAGAAATCAATGGTGAAGTCTCAGTTAATCCGTAGCCTTCCATGATTGTGATATTTGCAGCAGCGAAAATCCGAGCCAATCTCGGTTGCAAAGCGGCACTTCCACAAGCAATCATTTCTAAATTTCCTCCAACACCTTCTTTCCATTTGCTGAAAACTAATTTCCGAGCTATTTTTAATTGGAATTCATACCACCAACCATTTTCATTATAGGGTTTATAATTAAAACCTAAATTTAAAGCCCAAAAGAAGATCATTTTTTTTAGTCCTTTTAACTCTAATCCTTTGGCATAAATTTTATCATATACTTTTTCAAGAACTCGAGGTACCCCGGTCATTAAATTAGGTTTTACCTCTTTTAAGTTATCTCCAATTTTATCAATCGATTCTCCAAAATAAATGGAAACCCCATAATATTGACATAAATAAAGGTAAAATCGTTCTAAAATGTGGCAAACCGGTAAATAACTCATGGTGCGGCTATTACCTGGAGAAAGCGGAATTCTTTCAGCACCAGCAAATACATTCGAAACGATATTGTCATGAGAAAGCATCACACCTTTAGGTTTTCCAGTGGTACCTGATGTATAAATTATAGTTGCTAAATCATTTGGCTGAACCATTTCTTTTCTAGCTTCAACAGCTTCCTGATTATCTAAATCTTCTCCAATTGAAAGTAGTTCAGTCCAATTTTTACATCCTTCGATAGTATCGAATGAGTATACTTCTTTCAGTTTAGGAACATTTGCTTTAATGAGATTCACTTTACGTAATATTTCAGCGTCGGAAACAAAACAATAAATAGATTCAGAATGATTTAATATGTACTCGTAATCAATTTCAGAAATGGTAGGGTAAATAGGTACGTTTTGAGCACCAGTTTGTAAAACCCCAATATCAACAATATTCCATTCTGTTCTATTGTTGGTAGAAATTACAGCAATTTTATCGTCCTTTTGAACGCCAATATTTAATAAAGCACGCGAAATAGCATTGGATTTATTAATATATTCCTCTGTTGAAGTCTTTATCCAATTCCCATCATATTTCGTCACTAATGCATCCGAAATGGAATTGTATTTTTCTAATTGATAATAAGGGAATTCGAATAACCGAGTTACATTTGTCATTTTTGACTTGATTTTTTTAATAGATGCAAATTAATGAAAAATATACAAATTCATAAACTTATTAATTAATTTTATATAAATTACATAAATTAGAATTTTAGTTTTTAATTTTACACCATGAAAAAGAAGCTAAGAATTATTGCGATTATACTTTTTGTATTAGTATTGCTATTTGGAGGTAAATATATATACGATATGAATATCAATCATAATTTTGAAACGATTACTGAAGGAAAAGTATATAAATCTGGCGTTATACCTCCTGATGAATTAGAAACTTACGTAAAAAAATACCAAATAAAATCAATTGTTGATTTGCGATTTCCAGGAACGGGTGACGATGTTAATAATCCTGAAGACGCTGCAGAATTAGCTGCTGAGAAAAATGCGGTGTTAAAAATAAGTGGAGTAAACTATTTTAATGATGGGTCCGACCAAGTTCCAACAAAAGAAAATCTGGTATTATTTTATAAAATAATGGACAATCCGGCTAATTACCCGGTGCTAATTCATTGTTATCACGGGGTTGGGCGTGCCGAGTTGTATTCTGCAGTGTACCGAATTGAATATGAAAATTGGGACAAAGATAAAGCCAGAACAAGCACTCGTTTTTTAACAAAATGGAGCTCCTTTGATCTAGGAAAACCAAAAGGAGATTTCTTACATAATTATGTAAGTAGAAAAGACTCCTTGAAGTAATAGAATTACTTAAATTAAATAAAAAACTCATTGGTAATCAATGAGTTTTTTATTTTACTTAGTTTCAATCCATTTTCTAGCATTTACAAATGCTTCGTGCCATGGGGAAACCTCGTCGTTTCTATTTTTTGGATAATTAGCCCAATTCCATTGAAAAGTAGAACGCTCTATATGGGGCATCATCACTAAATGTCTTCCGGTTTTATCGCAAAGCATTGCCGTGTTATAATCGGAACCGTTTGGGTTTGCAGGATAATCGGCGTAAGCATATTTAGAAACGATATTGTAATTTTCTTCTGGTAATGGTAAGTTAAATCGGCCCTCACCATGCGAAATCCAAACTCCCAAAGTAGCTCCCGCAAGCGTAGATAACATCACGGAATTATTGTCCTGTATAGTAACTGAGGTAAATCCGCTTTCGTGCTTTCTGGAAGTATTGTGCTTCATTTTACCATGTATTTTATGCTCTGGATTAACAACCTCCAACTCCATAAACAATTGGCATCCGTTACAAATTCCCACCGACAAAGTATCTTCTCTTTTAAAGAAATTTGCTAAAGCCGTTTTTGCTTTTTCATTATATAAAAATGCTCCAGCCCAACCCTTTGCTGATCCTAAAACATCTGAATTTGAAAATCCTCCTACAGCACCAATAAACTGAACATCTTCTAGATTTTCTCTTCCCGATATTAAATCGGTCATGTGAATGTCTTTCACATCAAAACCAGCTAAATACATTGCATTGGCCATTTCACGCTCGGAATTACTTCCTTTTTCACGAATAATTGCTGCTTTCGGACGTGATTTTGATGCGTCGATTACGGGTTTTTTTCCTGTAAAATGCGTTGGAAAAGCGTAATTTAAAGGTTGGTTTTTATAATTTTCGAAACGCGATTTTGCCATTCCGTTTTTAGATTGTTTTTGATCCAATAGGTAAGAAGTTGAATACCAAATATCTCTGTATTTTGAAATATCAAATGACAAGTGACCAAAGTTTAAAGTAGCTTCATTTTTTACTTTTCCTAATTTATGAAAAGGAATGTTATTGGAATTTAAATGGTTTTCCAAAACTGCATCGTTTTTAGCTTGGAAAACAATTCCAATATTTTCAGCGAATAGAATTTTAATAACATCTTTTTCTTCAAAAGTGGAGCTATCTATTGCGGCACCTAAATTATTATTTGCAAAACACATTTCTAATAAAGTAGTAATCAATCCGCCACTTCCAATGTCATGACCAGCAATAATCTGATCGTTTACAATCGCTTCCTGAATCACATTGAATGCTTTTTTGAAAAAATCGGCATCTTTAATAGTTGGCACCTCTTTTCCAATGGTGTTCGATATTTGAGCAAATGAAGTTCCACCCAATTTAAAATCGTCCTGAGACAAATTGATATAATAAATCGAACCACCATCAATTTGTAAAACTGGTTCTACTACTTTTTTAATGTCGGTACAATTTCCACCTGCAGAAATTATTACCGTTCCCGGTGCAATAACTTCTTCATTTGGATATTTTTGTTTCATTGAAAGGGAATCTTTTCCTGTTGGAATGTTGATTCCTAATTCAATTGCAAAATCAGAACAACTTTGAACGGCAGCATACAAACGCGCATCTTCGCCTTCGTTTTTACATGCCCACATCCAATTGGCAGATAACGAAATCCCTTTAATTCCATCTTTAATTGGAGCCCAGATAATGTTTGACAAAGCTTCGGCAATTGCGGTTCTAGTTCCCGCAATCGGATCGATTAAAGAGGCAATAGGAGAGTGACCAATTGACGTTGCAATTCCTTCTATTCCAAGAAAATCCAAAGCCATAACGCCACAGTTATTCAGTGGTAATTGGATTGGACCAGCACATTGTTGTTTGGCGACTTTTCCACCCACACAACGGTCCACTTTATTGGTCAACCAATCTTTACAAGCTACGGCTTCCAATTGTAAAACTTGCTCTAAATAGGTTGCTATTTTTTCTTGAAAATAGTTTAAATCGTTGTAATTTATGGTAACCGTTTTATCGGTCATGATTGTTTTCGGAGAACTTCCAAAAAAATCTTCCAACGCAAAATCCATCGGTTTATTACCTGTTGTTTTTGATTCAAATATAAAGCGATGATTGTCGGTAACATCACCAACTTGGTACATCGGAGAACGCTCTCTATCGGCAATTTTTTGAAGTAATTCAATATCTTTTTGACCAATTACTAATCCCATTCTTTCTTGGGATTCGTTTCCAATGATTTCTTTTGCAGAAAGTGTTGGATCTCCCACTGGCAATTTATCTAAATCAATTAATCCACCTGTTTCTTCAATTAATTCCGATAGGCAATTTAAGTGTCCTCCAGCCCCGTGATCATGAATAGAAACGATAGGATTGTGATCGCTTTCTACTAACCCTCGGATCGCATTTGCAGCTCGTTTTTGCATTTCTGGATTGGAACGTTGGATAGCGTTCAATTCAATCCCAGAACTAAATTCGCCTGTATCTGCTGATGAAACTGCCGCTCCACCCATTCCAATTCGATAATTATCACCACCTAAAATGACTATTTTATCACCTGCTTTTGGTTTTTGCTTAATGGCTTGGTCTAATTTTCCATAACCAATTCCACCGGCTTGCATGATCACTTTATCGTAACCTAATTTACGGTTGTTTTCTTCGTGTTCAAAGGTTAGAATTGAACCTGTAATTAAGGGTTGTCCAAATTTATTTCCAAAATCTGAGGCTCCATTAGAGGCTTTTATCAAAATATCCATAGGAGTTTGATACAGCCATTTTCTTTCTTCCATTCCATCTTCCCAAGGTTTTAATTGGGATAATCTAGAATAAGAAGTCATATAAACAGCAGTCCCTGCAAGTGGAATTGAACCTTGGCCACCAGCTAATCTATCGCGAATTTCTCCACCTGATCCTGTAGCAGCACCGTTAAAAGGTTCAACGGTTGTTGGAAAATTATGTGTTTCAGCTTTAAGGGAAAGTACAGAATCAAAATCTGTAGTTTCATAGAAATCTGCTTTTTCAGGACTTTTAGGTGCAAATTGTTGCACTTTTGGTCCTTTTATAAAAGCAACATTATCTTTATAAGCGGAAACAATATCGTTCGGATTTTCCGCTGATGTTTTCTTAATTAATTTAAATAGGGAAGTGGGCATTTCAACTCCGTCAATTACAAAAGTTCCATTGAAAATTTTATGACGACAGTGTTCTGAATTGGCTTGAGAAAAACCAAACACTTCAGAATCAGTTAATTTTCTTCCTATTTTAGTTGATAAATTATTTAAATAATCTACTTCTTCTTGGCTTAACGCCAATCCTTCACTCTGATTATAACTCGCTATATCATCAATTTCTAAAATTGCTTCTGGTTGGATATTGATCGTAAAAATCGTTTGATTAAGTTCTTGGTATTTTTGCGATAGCATCGGATCAAAATCGGTATAATCAGAATTTACTTTGAAAAACTCTTCAATTCTAACGATACCAGAAATCCCCATATTTTGAGTAATTTCAACAGCATTGGTACTCCAAGGGGTAATCATAGTGGCTCTTGGGCCAATAAAAAAATCCGTTCCAATTGTATTTAGAACGGATTTGTCTATCTTGTTTGAGTTGCCAAAAAGCCAGTTTAATTTTGAAATGTCTTCTGCAGAAAATTCTTTTTGCGATTGAACAGCAAAAACCGTATTGGTTTCGTTTTCGAAAAAGTGAATCATTTTATTGTTGTTGTGTTGTGCAAAATTACTTTAAAAAGACTATTCTGCAAAATAATTAGTAATGCGTTTTTGTTAAATTTTGTTCTTCTACAGAATTAAAATAAAGTTATTTGACCGTCTTCGTCTAATTGTATATCAGAGTCGTCGTATTGTTCAGTTTCTCCATTTTCAACTTCATCTCCTTCAACTTCAATTTCTTCAACAACTACTTCTTCAGGAACTTCAAATGGTAAAGGCTCTAATAAGTTGACTTGTTTTACCTTGTCTGTGGTCAATTGGTTACCTAGAGCTTTAAATCCTTTAACAGCTATAAAAGCTTCAATATCAACATTTAAATTATCTTTTTGAATTCCTTTTATTTTATTGAAAACCAATTCTGCAACTGGTCTGTAATCGGTAGAAACTATTTCTAATTGAGAATTTGGATGTTCTGTAATAAAGGTTTCTTCTTTGTTTTCAACTTCAACTAAGAATCGTTTTACAAAATAACGTTCTTTTTCTCCATCATAATAAATAGCTGAAATAGGTTTTTTAGGAATCCATTTTTCCAAAACTACCATATCTTCATCAAAATGTGTTGTTAATTCAGGCGTGATTACTTTCAATTTACCAGATTGCTGGATAATCAGAATTTTATCGCTAGGTCTGAATTCTCCTAACAATTCACCTCGAGCATCTACATTTAGTCTTTGAACGGTATCATCAAACCAGATTTTTCTTGGTAATAAGGTCGAAATTCCTTTTTCTTTGAGTTCGACCTTTTTAATAGGATATTTAGTAACAATATTCCCTTTTGAAGTCCGACCTTTAATTGCTAGATTCGCAAAATCGATATCGAATTTTAATTTCTTAATACTTCCCACTTGACGAAGTAATACCGTTATCACTTCTGCTTCACCGTTCGGATTACAAGAGAAATAAAGCACTTGCGATCCTGGTTTTTCATTCGTTAAATCGTAGAATTTATCACGAGTCACTCCAGAAACATTAAATCGTTTAATGTAGGAAGGACCGTTTTTACCATCACGATAAATCATATTGTAAATAGTACGTTT
>CANHHG010000071.1 GCA_947460615.1 Bacteroidota bacterium | reverse complement strand
TACATGTCAGAAACGTAAAATGACCAGTTCAAATTATGATTGTATTCTACCATTAATGCAGCCCAATTTTTCCGATCTGAATCAGCCCACATGTGCTCTGCAGCAACTTTTATAGATTTTGTAGCCGTTAATTTATAAGATATTTCAGGTGCAACAATAAATGAATTCACTTCAATATTCAAAGAAGCAGCAATTAATCGATGATTGTAAAATTGATTTATAACTACTACACTTCCCTGTAAATTTGAATTGAATTTTTTTGAAATTTCAAGATTGTAGTCTGAAAAATATTTTTCGCCAGTTGATAAAAAGTCTGTTTTATAATCGGGCGGATAGATAGTATAATCTCCATTTAGGTTAAACCAATTCGAAGCATTAATGGCAATTTTGGTTCCGTATTTCCCTCCAAGAGCGGAACCTTTCTTGAATTCATAGAAAAAATCAATTTGACCTCCAATTTCTCCAGCTTTAGCAATTCCATTGTCTGAAACGATACTCACACTTTTTTGAGCTTGAAACACATATATATTTGCTAAATTAGAATGGTGCTGTTTAGTTAAACTAGGCACAAAATTCATCATTCGGTCATTGTAAGCCAGGCTAGTTTGTTCTGGTGAAAACACTTCAGGGTTTCTTTCAGAAAGAAAATTCATGTTTTCAATTCGTCTGAGTGATACGTCTAAACCAACGCCTTTTTTGGAATAACCAAAATTGGTAAGTAATGCACTTCCTGGTTTTACAAAAATATTGCTAACAGTTATTGGATATAAAATAGCATCCTCTGTTTTATAATTGTATTCTGAATTAATATAAAAAGCTTCGTGACTGTAATTAAATCTCCCTGCAAATGAATTAGTGAGTTCTTTAAAATTTGGATTTGCAATGTTTGTTTTTTCATCTCTTCCAACATAAGAAAACCCAATGGAAACATCTGAACTTTCCATTTTCAAAATTCCCGATAAATTGATATCTGAATTAAAACCATAAATAGTTCCTTTGGCAACATCAAATCCGGAGCGCTGATTACCGTATAGTCCAGTGAATGACAAATTTTCTGAAGGGCGTAGTACGATTTTTCCACCTCGAATGGCATTATTAATTCCCAGAGAACGGTCTTCCCAGCTTCTTAATAATAGCCCGCTTCCAAATTGTTCGTAAAAATAACCTGCAGTAACATCTACTTTTTCAGTTTTATAATTTAGGTAATAGGCTCCTAAATTGGTTTTTTCATATTTTGGATTGAAATTCAAAAGAGGTTTCGGATCATAAGATTCTGCTTGAATTCCAGCATTCCACTTACCAAAATTATAATTAACTAAAAGGTAATTATTTGATCTAATAGGTTGTTCAGGATGATTAATTCCTCTTTCAATATCGTTTAAATACCATTGAGAATTGGATTCAAAGCCACCAAATAACCTACCTTTAGTTTTTTCTTCTTTTATAGTGGTTTGAGAATAAAGTGAGATTGAAGTGCAAATAGCGATTAATAATAGCAACTTTTTCATATTACAAACTTTTTAATTTTTCAAAAAATTCACTTTCCCCTCCTGGAGAATGACCGTTTTGAACATAAACTATTTTATTATTTTTTACCACCACGGTATAAGGTACATTTGCTATGGATAAACTTCTTTTGAATTCCTGATTGGTGTCTAGTAATACAAGATATTCCCATCCTTTTCCATTTATCATTGGTTTTACTCTTTTTTCAGTTCTTGAATCATCAACAGTTACAGCAATTAATTCAATATCTAATTTTTGTTTCCAGTCACCATATACTTCACTAATTGCATCTAATTCCTGAACACAAGGCGCACACCACGTAGCCCAAAAAGAATAGACGTATAAAACATCTTTTCTTTGAAAATCTAAATTGGTATTTACTAATTCTCCTTTTAAATTTTTTAGTTTGATATTAGGTAATTGGTTCTGAGAGTAAACGATGAGGTTTAAAAAAATAAAAAGTATTAAAAATGTTTTTTTCATGATTCCCGGATAATTTATTAAATAACAATGCAAATAAAGTATAAATATCTCATTAATTTAAAAATAATTAGTTTATTTGTAATGTAAAATAAATTAAATTATAAAACATGAAAAAATTATATTTTTTATCTGTTCTTTTAACTTTCGGGTTATTTATTTCTTGTAGTAAAGAGGATAATAATTCAGGTGGTTCATCGGTACAATCAATTACCATTACAGCCAATCCCACAGAAGCTTATGTAGGCGATAACATTCAATTTACTGTTAGAGGTAATAATAATGCTAATATAACATCTACGGCAGTAATTTATATTAATAATTCACCAATTGTTAATGATTTCTATACAACAACTACAGCAGGAACACTTTCTGTTTATGCTAAATACCAAGTTTCTAGTACCGTTTCCATTACCTCTCCAACAATTCAAATTCCAGTTGTACAGGGAATTAATTTCAACAAAAGAGTTTTAATTGAAGATTATACCGGTACTTGGTGTCAATTTTGTCCTCGTGTGTCTTATTCGATCGGTCAAGTTCGTTTACAAACCAATGATGCGGTGGTAGTAGCTATTCATAGAGGGAATGATCCCTATAATTTTAGCGGAGCCTCTGTTTTAGAATCTATGATTGGACTTACAGGATATCCTACAGGAATGTTAAACAGAAAAACAGGTTGGGCCTATCCAGAAAATAGCAATATAGCTCAAGCAGTTGATTTGACTACTGGTGCCAATCCAAAGATTGGATTAGCAATGACCAATTCAGTTTCTGGAAGTACAGTTTCAGTTCAAGTAAATGTGAAATTTGGAAAAAATTTCTCGGGTCTTAAATTAGTAGTTTACGCTCTTGAAGATAATTTGATATACAATCAAATCAATGCTACAACTTATTATGGCGGGGTAAACCCAATAGTAAATTTTAATCATAAAGATGTATTAAGAGCATTTTTAACAAGTAGTATTTTAGGTGATAATATCACTGGTGCTACTACTGTAAATGAGGTATACACAAAAACATTTAATTACAATTTGGGTAGTGCTCAAGCTTCGAATATTCATTTTGCAGCATTTGTTGTTGATTCAGCAGGTAACGCATTAAATTCAAGAGATGCTTCTACTAGTGTAACTCAAACTTTTGAAGTAGAATAATAAAAAAAATAGTATTTCAAAACATAAAAGAGGCTTTTTAGCCTCTTTTTTTTATGACTAAATTTTATAATAATAATATCGATAAATTATTATTTATTCAAGATGCAATAAAAAGTAAAAAATGCCTTAATTTTACACAAAATAGTTTCAATATGAATATTATAGACTGGAAAATAGCAAAAGAATTTGAAGATATAACCTATAAAAAATGCAATGGTGTCGCCAGAATTGCGTTCAATAGACCAGATGTAAGAAATGCATTCCGACCAAAAACAACTTCTGAATTGTATCAGGCTTTTTATGATGCGCAGGAAGACACTTCCATTGGGGTAGTGTTACTTTCTGCAGAAGGACCTTCAAGTAAAGATGGAGTTTATTCTTTTTGCAGTGGAGGGGATCAAAATGCTCGAGGACATCAAGGATACGTGGGAGATGACGGCCAACACCGATTAAATATTTTAGAAGTACAACGGCTAATTCGCTTTATGCCTAAAGTGGTTATTGCGGTGGTTCCAGGATGGGCTGTTGGTGGTGGACACAGTTTACATGTAGTTTGCGATATGACTTTAGCAAGCAAAGAACATGCGATTTTTAAACAAACAGATGCTGATGTAACTAGCTTTGATGGGGGTTATGGATCGGCCTATTTGACTAAAATGGTGGGTCAGAAAAAAGCACGTGAAATTTTCTTTTTAGGACGTAATTACTCTGCACAAGAAGCAATGGATATGGGAATGGTAAATGCTGTAATTCCTCATAACGAGTTAGAAGCTACCGCTTATGAATGGGCGCAGGAAATTCTACAAAAATCACCAACATCAATAAAAATGCTAAAATTTGCAATGAACCTTACCGATGACGGAATGGTTGGTCAGCAAGTATTCGCTGGTGAAGCTACAAGACTGGCCTATATGACTGAAGAAGCGAAAGAAGGTAGAAACGCATTCCTTGAAAAAAGAAAGCCCAATTTCGAGAAAAAATGGTTGCCTTAAAACGGATTATTTCTGAATGATTTTCTCCTAAAACTTAATTTAATAATGAAACACTGGATTCAAGCTGCACGCTTAAGAACGTTACCATTATCGGTCTCTGGAATAATTGTAGGTAGTTTTTACGCCATGTCGCAAGCTCTTTTTAATTGGAGTATCGTAATTTTGGCGCTATTAACCACTTTAGGATTTCAAATATTATCCAATTTTGCAAATGATTACGGAGATGGAATCAAAGGGACTGATAATGAAGATCGGGTTGGTCCAAAGCGAGCGATTCAAAGTGGAGTAATTACTCCCCAGCAGATGAAAATTGCTCTAATAATCACTTCTTTATTAACGTTGCTATCTGCAATGGCATTAATTTATGTTGCATTTAAAGGGCACAATCTACTTTTTTCGTTTATTTTTTTACTTCTTGGTATTCTAGCTATTGCTTCTGCAATTCGATATACTGTTGGTAATTCAGCCTATGGATATAGAGGTTTTGGAGATTTATTTGTATTTATTTTCTTTGGTCTCGTTAGTACTTTAGGAATCTATTTTATGTTTGCTAAAGAAATGGATTGGTTGTTACTACTACCCGCAACTTCTATAGGATTATTGAGTGTTGCCGTTCTTAATTTGAATAATATGAGGGATGAAGAATCGGACAGAAAGTCGAATAAGAATACTATTGTCGTAAAAATGGGAGCTAGTAATGCAAAAGTATACCATTACTTTTTAATTATTTCATCGATGATTTTAATCTTAGAATTTTCTTATTTTAAAGATTTTACTTTTGATCAGTATTTATATGCGATTGCTTTTTTTCCGCTTTTAAAACATTTAAAAACAGTTTATACCAATAAAAATCCGAAAGAATTAGATCCGGAATTAAAAAAAGTAGCATTAAGTACTTTTGCTCTGTCAGTTTTATTGTCACTGAGTATGATTTTCTTTTTCCAAGATTTATTTGTGAACCTATTTTTAGGTGGTAGATAATTAATTAATTTATTATACAATGAAAATTACTTTTTACGGGCATGCTTCTTTGGGGATTACTATTACCGATGTACACATCATTGTTGATCCCTTTATTTCGGCCAATCCAAAGGCTTCTCACATCGATATAGACAGTTTGGAAGCGGATTATATTCTGCTAACTCACGCCCATCAAGACCATGTTTTAGATGTTGAGGCGATTGCAAAAAGAACCAATGCAGTAATTGTTTCTAATGCCGAAATCGCTACTTATTACGCCAAAAAAGGGTTTCAAACGCATCCTATGAATCATGGTGGAAGCTGGAATTTTGAATTTGGAAATTTAAAATATGTAAGTGCAATTCATTCTAGTTCTTTTCCAGATGGTACTTATGGAGGAAATCCAGGGGGCTTTGTAATTGAAGGGGAGAGAAAAAACATCTATATCGCTGGAGATACTGCGCTCACCATGGATATGAAACTGATCCCAATGAGAACTAAATTGGATTTAGCGATTCTGCCTATTGGAAATAACTTCACAATGGATATTGAAGATGCAATTTTAGCCTCTGATTTCGTGGAATGTGATAAAATTCTTGGCTATCATTACGATACTTTTGGATATATTGAAATAAACAAAGAACAAGCTATCAAGCAATTTTTTGATAAAGGGAAAGATCTAATGCTTTTAAATATTGGAGATAGTATAGAATTGTAATTGAAATAAAAATTTGAAAGCATCTTATCAAAAATACCTACTAGATTTCAAACAGCCCTCGGGAACATCTCGTGGGGTGATGACGCATAAAGAAACGTGGTTTATTGTCATTGAAAATGATCATAAAAAAGGAATCGGGGAGTGCGGAATTCTACGTGGGTTAAGTTGTGATGACCGGCCTGATTATGAAGAAAAATTAGCGTGGACTTGTGCTAATATTTATCTTGGAGTTGATTCTCTTTGGGAGGCATTAATTGAATTTCCTTCCATCCAATTTGGAGTCGAAATGGCGTTTCAGTCATTGGCTAGTGAAAACCCTTTTTTGCTCTTTCCTTCTGCCTTTACAAACGGACAAAAATCAATTCCAATTAATGGCTTAATTTGGATGGGAACTGAAGCGTTTATGAAGCAACAAATTGAGGCAAAACTAGCAGAAGGATTCCACTGTTTAAAACTCAAAATTGGTGCTATAGATTTCGAGGAGGAAATGAAATTATTGGCATTTATTAGGCAGAATTTTACCCCAGAGCAGGTTGAAATAAGAGTAGATGCAAATGGAGCTTTTAATATAACTGATGCTTTAATTAAATTAAATCAATTATCTGGTTTTGAATTGCATAGTATTGAACAACCAATACAAAAAAATAATACTGACAGTATGTCAGAACTGTGTAAAAACAGCCCAATTCCAATTGCATTAGACGAAGAGCTAATTGGAGTATTTTCGCTTCAAGAAAAGGAACAATTATTAGTAAAAATCAAACCGCAATATGTCATTTTGAAACCTAGTTTTGTAGGTGGTTTTCGTGGTGCCAATGAGTGGATTATGTTGGCTGAAAAACACCATATTAAGTGGTGGATTACTTCTGCTTTAGAAAGTAATGTTGGATTAAATGCAATTGCACAATGGACATTTTTAAAGCAAAATAGCATGCCTCAAGGTCTCGGAACTGGAGGATTGTACGCTAATAATTTTGAGTGTCCATTGGAAGTATCAAATGGGTTGTTAAGCTTTAATAGAGATAAAGAATTTCAATTCAATTTTAATTAAATAATTTAGTATATTTGGAATTATTAATTCCTTAAATTGATGTTATTATGAAAAAAATATTTTGTTCTATTGTTTTAGTTTTTTGTTTCTTTTCAGTGGGCCATGCTCAAAAAGTTTTTGTTACAGAATATGAAAATCAAGCAGCCGTAAAAGTGTTTGCAGTAGATTATGAAAACCAAGCAGATTTATTAGTTTATAAAGTAAATTATGAGAATCAAGCAGGTAAAAATAATGGAAAATGGTTTTTTACAAAATATGAAAATCAAGCTAAGAAAAAATTGTACTTCGTGAGATATGAAAATCAAGCGGAATTAAAAATCTACTTTGTAGAATATGAAAATCAAGCAGGTTGGAAAAACAAATCCAAACAGCACCTACTTTACTAATAAATTCAAATCATAATAATATTAATAAACCGAATGGGATTAATAAAAATCTTTTCAGGAAGTGAAGTTTTGGCTTTAGCACTTCAAGAAAAAATCGAAGCTGTAGGTGTTGCAACAGTAAAAAAAGACAACATTCAATCGGCGAGATTAGCTGGTTTTGGCAATTCTGATTTAGCTATTGAACTATTTATTCAAGAAGTAGATTTCGGAAAAGCAAGTCCAGCTATTGAAGAGTTCCGAATGAGTATTTAAACTTGGTATCTTTTCCAATTGTCTATGTCTGACTTTAAGCTATCTTTGCGCCTTTAAAATCTAAAAATATACAATGATTACAGTCAATGATATTTCTGTTCAGTTTGGAGGAACCACCCTTTTTAGTGATGTAACATTCTCGATAAATGAAAATGATAAAATTGCCCTTATGGGTAAAAATGGTGCAGGAAAATCCACGCTATTAAAGATAATTTCAGGTCAAAGTAAACCTTCTACAGGAAATATATCTGCTCCAAAAGAGGCTATAATCGCTTACTTGCCTCAACATTTACTTACTACTGACGGAGCCACTGTGGTTGAAGAAGCCTCAAAAGCCTTTGGTGAAATTTTTTCTATGAAGTCAGAAATCGATGAAATTAACGAGCAGTTAACTATTCGAACTGATTATGAAAGTGACGATTACATGAAATTGATTGAAAGAGTTTCTGATCTTAGTGAAAAATTCTACGCAATTGAAGAAGTGAATTATGAAGCTGAGGTTGAAAAAATCTTATTAGGTTTAGGTTTTGTTAGGGAAGATTTTACTCGTCAAACTTCAGAATTTTCTGGTGGATGGAGAATGAGAATTGAATTGGCGAAAATCCTTTTAAGAAAACCAGATCTTATTTTATTAGATGAGCCTACCAATCACATGGATATTGAAAGTATTCAATGGCTTGAAGATTTCTTGATTAATTCAGCGAAAGCGGTGGTTGTAATCTCCCACGATAGAGCCTTTGTTGATAATATTACAAATAGAACTATTGAGGTTACTATGGGAAGAATCTACGACTATAAAGCTAAATATTCTCACTATTTAGAGTTAAGAAAAGACCGCAGAATCCACCAACAAAAAGCCTACGATGAGCAACAAAAAATGATTGCCGATAATAGAGCTTTTATCGATAGATTCAAGGGTACCTTTTCTAAAACTGATGCTGTTCAATCCCGAGTAAAAATGCTCGAAAAATTAGTAATTGTTCAAGTGGATGAAGTCGATACATCAGCATTAAAATTGAAATTTCCACCTGCAGCCCGTTCTGGCCAATATCCAGTTATCGTAAAAGATTTGTCTAAATCTTATGGGGAGCATGTGGTTTTTGAAAATGCCAATATGGTAATTGAACGTGGTCAAAAAGTTGCATTTGTTGGTAAAAATGGCGAAGGTAAATCAACTATGATTAAAGCCATCATGAAGCAATTAGAAATAAATGGGGGTAGCGTTGAAATAGGTCATAATGCTCAAATTGGTTATTTCGCCCAAAATCAAGCTGCATTGTTAGACGAAAATGCAACCATTTTTGAGACCATTGATAATATAGCTGTGGGAGATGTTCGAACAAAAATTAAAGATATTTTAGGAGCTTTTATGTTTCATGGCGACGACGTTACCAAAAAAGTAAAAGTGCTTTCAGGAGGAGAAAAAACTCGTTTGGCAATGATAAAGTTATTACTTGAACCGGTAAATCTTCTTATTCTTGATGAACCCTCGAACCACTTGGATATGAAAACGAAAGACATCATCAAAGACGCACTTCGTGATTTTGATGGAACCCTAATTCTAGTTTCGCACGATAGAGATTTCCTTGATGGGCTAGCAACGAAAGTTTTCGAATTTGGAAACAAAAGAGTAAAAGAACATTTCGAAGATATTACAGGTTTCTTAGCCCACAAAAAAATGGAGTCGTTACGGGAAATTGAAAAATAGATTGAGTTTATATCATAAATAAAAGCCCCGCAATTACGGGGCTTTTATTATTATATTCGCTTTACTCTACATAAATCTTCTGATTTGAATTTACTCCGTGTCCTATTATTGAAACGACATATACACCACTATTTTGAATCGGATTGATAGTAATTGCATTTTCAGAATCGATTAAAGAGAGGTTTTTAGAGCCTAATAATTTCCCATCTAAACTGTAAATTGAAAGGGATGCATTTTCTAAATTCGTATTAGAATTAATGGTTAGCAAACCATTTTTCGCATTTTTAGCATTGATTGTAAATGCTTCTTTTTCAAATTGGGAAACAGACAAATTAGGAAAAATTAATCCAGTCCATGATCTTGCCACACTCACTAATCCTGCTCTTCCTGTTGGAGTTGCAGTAGCATTTTGTCTAAATACCAATCTATCAATTGTACCAGATTGATCCGTCCCCATATTCGTAGTTGCATCTGGAGTCGCGGGTATACCACTTGCAATTACAGGATTTACATATAAATTCAAAATATCATCTGCAGCGCCCGCCAATTGAGAGTATTTTAAAATCAACAAACAATCTTGATTAAATGCATAGGTGTTAGTAGTATAAACCACCGTATTTCCTGCTCCTCCTTTACTAATTCCGATTGTAAAAGTATTAGGGGTTACGGTTTTAATAAAAACTCTAAACCCGGTAACAAATGAATTTCCATTGTTTACTCTAAAAAAATCATTTGGATTTGTTACCGCACTACTCACATTGATCATAAAACCTACATACATATCTCCCGATGTGACAGTGGTAAATAACGAACCACAACCGTCAGTATCGGCTAATAATTGTAATGATTTTGTTGAAGTCCCATAATTGGTATAACTAAATCCAGGGGTTACTACAGCAGCATTGGTGCAAATAGCTCCTGTACATGCTCCTGTTCCCGCTCCAGACGAATTATTGGTCCAAGTCCCTTGACCACTTAAAGTTTGACCAGTAGTATAATTGGATAAATTATCCTGAAATATAGTTTGTGAAAACAAAGCAAAACTATTAAGAATTGCTAATAAGAGTAATTTTTTATTCATAATTTATAGATTTTTGATTAACAAATTTAATAAAATTTAATTTATTT
>CANHHG010000070.1 GCA_947460615.1 Bacteroidota bacterium | reverse complement strand
GAGAATTTTGTAAGCGACCAAGTCATGGAAGCCGCAGGTTCTTGTTTGACCAATAAATATGCTGAAGGATACCCAGGAAAAAGATATTATGGAGGTTGTGAAGTAGTAGATGTGGTAGAACAAATAGCAATAGATAGAGCCAAAGCACTTTTTGGAGCGGAATATGCAAATGTTCAACCTCACTCGGGATCTCAAGCAAACACAGCAGTTTTTCACGCTTGTTTAAAACCAGGTGACAAAATTTTAGGTTTCGACTTATCCCATGGTGGGCATTTAACACATGGATCTCCAGTAAATTTCTCAGGACGGTTATATACTCCCTCATTTTACGGAGTGGAAAAGGAAACTGGACGTTTTGACTATGATAAAATTCAAGAAATTGCAATTAAAGAGCAACCAAAATTAATTATTGCTGGAGCTTCCGCTTATTGTAGAGATATGGATTTTGAACGCTTTAGAAAAATCGCTGATAGCGTTGGTGCTATTTTACTAGCTGATATCTCCCATCCTGCTGGATTAATTGCAAAAGGATTAATGAACGATCCAATTCCACATTGTCATATTGTTACTACAACTACTCACAAAACTCTTCGTGGTCCAAGAGGTGGAATGATATTAATGGGTAAAGATTTTGAAAATCCATTTGGTTTAACCACTCCTAAAGGAGAAATAAGAATGATGTCTTCATTGTTGGATTTAGCCGTTTTTCCAGGAAATCAAGGGGGTCCATTAATGCATATAATTGCTGCTAAAGCAGTAGCATTTGGTGAAGCTTTAACTGATGAATTTTTTAGATATACACTTCAAGTTCAAAAAAATGCCAAAGCCATGGCAGAAGCATTTGTGAAAAGAGGTTACCATCTAATTTCAGGAGGAACCGACAATCATATGATGTTAATTGACCTTAGAAATAAAAATATTACAGGTAAAGAGGCTGAGAATGCTTTAGTTAAAGCAGAAATCACTGTAAATAAAAACATGGTTCCATTTGATGATAAATCACCTTTTATTACTTCTGGAATTAGAGTAGGTACGCCAGCAATTACCACTCGTGGATTAGTTGAAAGTGATATGGAGACTATCGTAGAATTAATCGATAGAGTTTTAATGAATCACACTGACGAATCCGTAATTGAGCAGGTTGCACATGAAGTGAACGAAATGATGGGTGAAAGAGCAATGTTCGTATTCTAATAAAAATAGATTGATGTTTAAGGTTTACCTTATAAACTTTGAACCTTAAACTTTAAACTAAAATATATGTCAGTTTTAAGATTAAAATTACCTACCGATCCAAGATGGGTTAATATTGTGGAAACTAATATCGAAGAAATACTTTCTGACCACGCATGGTGTGAGCAAAAAGCCGCTTCCAACGCAATTACTATCATCACCATCAATTCTGAATATCCCGATTTAGTTTCGGATATGTTGGCTTTAGCTAAAGAGGAAATCGAACACTTCCAGATGGTTCACAATATCATAAAAAAACGTGGTTTGACTCTTGCCAGAGAACGCAAAGATGAATATGTGGGTGAATTAGCACAATACATGAAGAAAAGCAATACCGGAAGTCGTGTTTCGGGTTTTGTAGAACGCATGTTGTTTTCTGCAATGATTGAAGCTAGGAGTTGTGAGCGTTTCAAAGTACTTTCTGAAAATATTAAAGACGAGGAATTATCTAATTTCTATCGAGATTTAATGGAAAGTGAAGCTGGACATTATACCACCTTTATTACCTATGCTCGAAAATACGGACAAGGAATTGACGTTGAAAAAAGATGGCGCGAATGGCTTGAATTTGAAGCTTCTATAATTGAAAATTATGGAAAACGCGAAACCATGCACGGATAAATCTGATACCATTTCAATAAATGATAGTAATTTCTGAAGCTAAACCTACTGATTTTTCCGTAATTCGAGAAATTGCTTATACTACTTGGCCAGTTGCCTATGGCTCAATCATATCAAAAATCCAACTGGATTATATGCTAGAGAAATTCTATAGTGATGCTACGTTAACTGATAATTTTACTTATAAGAATCATCATTTTTTATTGGTTAAGGAAAATGAAAATTGCCTTGGTTTTGCATCCTATGAGCCTGATTATTTAGGGGAGAAAATCGTTCGTTTGCACAAAATCTATTTGATGCCTGAAGCTCAAGGAAAAGGTTTGGGGAAATTATTGATTACTGAAATTGAAAAAATAGCGCTACAACTCAATCAACACGGAATTTCACTAAATGTAAATCGGTACAATAAAGCCTTTAATTTTTATAACAAAGTGGGTTTTGAATGCATTGGTGAAGAAGATATCGAATTGGATTATGGATATCTTATGGAAGATTTCAAAATGCTGAAAAAACTCAACTAACTATTTTACAATAATATCATATTTGTAAAGCAATCCTTTTACACCCTCCAAAGAAAAAATAGCCTTCTTAATTTTAGTGCTTTCCGGATTAATTGTGTAGTTATAACTGGTTTTGAAATTAGTTTTGGAAGCGTTGGCTTTATCAAACTCACTTCGGTATAAATCACAGTTTTCAAATTCTACTTCGCTTAAATCAGCCGCCATAAAGTCAACGGATACGAGGCTTGTATTCACAAATGATGTTCCTTTTAACTTCAAAGCGTAAAACTTCGAGAAGTCTAAAATGCAATCTTTAAAGTGTATTTCGAAGATGAATTTATCAATCATAGCAAAATTGACATCGCTGATTTTACACTTATTGAAATAAACCGTTCTCAAGGAAGTATGATTGATTTTAGCACCATTAAAATTGCAATTAACAAACTTACAATCGATGAAACTAGCAGCTAGGAAGATGCATTGGGTAAAATCACAATCTATGAAAATGCAGTTTTCATATTCTTTATAACTGATTCCATTTTCGCTATAAACGACTCCTTTAAATTCAGTATTCAGAATATAATCACTCCTATTCAAACTATTGTATTTTTGATTTTAATTCTTGTGCGTCAATAGCACTGTGGGAAACATCATAAACCGACTTCCCTCCTACTATAAGTAGCAATTGTGGTGATTGGTGAACAACATTAAAACGCGATGCAATTTCATTGGATACTTCTCTAAAAGAAATTAAATCAAGATAATAAGCCGAAACATTTTGCCCTAAGTCATATTCATTTTCAAAATTCTTTAATGCCATTCTACTGATACTGCATCGCGTACTGTGTTTGAAAATAATAACAGGAAATTGTTCAGAAAGCGCAATAATTTCCTCTATTTGCCCCAAATCCTCCAATGGAATCCAATTAATATTTGAAGAAATAGAATTGGGTTTTGGCTCCCCAAAAATGGAATTAAAAATACTCATAGTTTTTAAGATGTATTGTGACTCGGCAAAGTTATCTAAATAACTTTAGATGTTGCTCTAGAAACAATAAATTATTTAGCTTTTAAAGTAATAATCTAAAACTATTGTACATTTAAAACACTTAGAATCCTTGGAATTTAGCTATCCTATCGGTATTAATTGAAATGCATAATTTCAAGCTAAATTATCTAAAATAGTTTTGATAGAATTGATAGGAAACTTAAGTTTGTAATAAATTTAGAAAATATGATTTCATACAATACTAAAGACTGGTTTACTTTTATTTTCAAGTTCCATAAATCAGACACTTTTAGAACCCTTTTTCCAATTATGATCGCCATTGGCATTTACTCTGGAATTATTGGATATTTAGAAATAGAATATTGGAAATTACCACAAGAAAGCTATATAAAAAACATAACGATTATGCATGGGATGTTAGGCTTCGTTATTTCGTTATTGTTAGTTTTCAGAACTAATACCGCCTATGACCGATGGTGGGAAGGACGAAAATTATGGGGTTCGTTGGTTAATAACAGTCGTAATTTTGCAATCAAGTTGTCCGGAATTTTGAAAGAGGAAAGTGACCGTGCCTATTTTCGCAAAATGATACCAGGTTACGCTTCCATTTTACACAAACATTTAAATAACAACGATACCGGTAAACAGCTTTTCGAAGATGTAGATTTAGAAATTGATCGTCACAAACACAAGCCTAATCAAGTAGCAAAAATGCTCTTTTTTAAAATCAATGATCTCTACGATTCCAAAAAAATAACTGGGGATCAACTAATTATTTTAAATTCCGAAGTACAATCCTTTAGTGAAATTTGTGGTGCTTGCGAACGAATAAAAAATACACCTATTCCCTATTCCTACAGTGCTTTCCTAAAAAAATTCATTTTTTTCTACGTTATGACACTTCCTTTTGGATACGCCTTTGTACTTGGATACTATGTAGCACCTGTAGTGGTATTTGTTTTTTATGTATTGGCAAGTTTAGAACTCATTGCCGAGGAAATTGAAGACCCTTTTGGAACAGATGAAAACGATTTACCAACACACAAAATAGCCGAAAACATCAAAAAACACATCGAGGAAATAATTTAGTTTAACGAAATCAATTTGAAAAATATCGAAACTAGATTAGATTGCCTTGCTTCGTTACACTTTGATCTCAATGAAGTTAAAATTTAAATCAATAGCTAAAAAATCTCACCTATTTATAAAAATAACTATTTTTGCAGTCTAAAATTTTAGCTATGACAAATAACAAATACAAAATAGCGGTTGTACAATTGAACTTGAACGATGTTGCCGAGAACAACCTTAAAAAATGTTTGTCTTGGGTTCGTGAGGCAGCAAAAATGGGTGCCGAAGTGATCTCATTACCTGAATTATATAGCAGTCATTACTTTTGTCAAAGTGAAGATGTCGATAATTTTGCTTTAGCAGAACCACTTTACAGCACTTCATTTATCGCTTTTAGCGAATTAGCAAACGAGTTGGGTGTAGTAATCATTGTTCCGTTTTTTGAAAAAAGAATGGCTGGAATTTACCACAATAGCGCCTATATTATTGATACCGATGGATCAGAAGCTGGATTATACCGCAAAATGCACATCCCAGATGACCCTCATTTTTATGAAAAATTCTACTTTACCCCTGGCGATTTAGGTTTTAAAGCTTTCCCTACTAATAAAGGAAAAATAGGAACGCTAATTTGTTGGGACCAATGGTTTCCTGAAGCAGCTCGTTTAACGGCATTGCAAGGTGCTGAAGTGTTGTTTTATCCAACAGCCATTGGTTGGCATCCATTGGAAAAGGAGCTATATGGAGAAAATCAACATGGCGCATGGATGAATGTTATGAAAGGACACGCTGTTGCAAATGGAGTTTATGTTGCTGCTGCTAATAGAATTGGTTTAGAACAATACCTACCAAATACCTCAGGGATTGAATTTTGGGGATCCTCATTTATTGCTGGACCACAAGGAGAAATATTGGCGCAAGCCTCACACGATAAAGAGGAAATTTTGATTGCAGAAGTCGATTTGGACTTACAAGAAAATGTACGTCAGAATTGGCCTTTTTTACGCGACCGAAGAATTGATGCTTTTGAAGATATTACTAAAAGAGCCATAGAATAATGACAAATTCAAGACGATTTCCAGCAGAATGGGAAAAACAACAAGGTATTTTACTTTGTTTCCCTCATAACGGTAACGATTGGCCTGGAAAATATGAGACAATTCAATGGGCATTTGTAGAATTCATCAAAAAGATATCCGCATTTGAAGAGGTTATTTTGGTTGTTTCCGATGAAAAACTGAAAGCTAAAGTTATCGGAATGCTAGAAATTGCTGAAGTAAATACCGAAGCCATTTCGTTTATTATACATAAAACAAATAGAAGTTGGATGCGCGATTCAGGTCCAATTATTGTGAAAAATGGGACTCAAAAGGAAGCGTTAGACTTTAATTTTAATGGATGGGCAAAATACAACAACTATCAATTGGATAAATGGGTTCCGAGGATGGTGGCCAAATTTTTAAACATTCCTGTCCAACAAGTTACTTATAAAGGAAAACCAGTTATTGTAGAAGGGGGAGCAATTGAAACCAATGGAAAAGGTACGCTAATTACATCTGAAGAGTGCTTAATGCATCCTACAATTCAAGTTAGAAATCCAAATTTCACCAAAGCAGATTACGAAGCTGTTTTCAAAGAATTCCTTGGAATCACCAATGTTATTTGGCTAGGAAACGGAATTGAAGGCGATGATACTCACGGTCATATTGATGATTTATGTCGTTTTGTGAATGAAAACACAGTAGTAACTATTGTGGAATCAGATAAAAAAGACGACAACTATAAACCATTGCAAGATAATCTCAAAAGACTTCAAAACGCTAAATTAGAGAATGGAAAACCATTAAACATAGTGGAACTACCAATGCCAAAAAGAATTTATTTTGACGGAATTGTCTTACCGGCAAGCTATGCTAATTTTTTAATACTGAATAAATCTGTCTTAGTTCCAACTTTTAATGATTCTAATGATCGAGTAGCTCTGAATATTCTCGCTGATTGTTTTCCGAATAGAGAAATTATAGGAATTAGCGCCATCGATTTAATTTGGGGATTTGGAACTTTACATTGTTTAAGTCAGCAAATTCCAGCTTAAGAAATAAAAAAAACACCAACATTACTTGTTGGTGTTTTCATTTGAACTATATCTTACTATTATTTGTCTTTTGTAAATAAGAACGTTTGACCGTTAATCATTAAATTTAATTCTGTTTTAGCCTCGTTAAATTGGATTGTCAAACCCGCTTGTTCAAAAGTAAATTTATCTTTTCCAGCATTTTCAAGTGGAATATTAGGTTGACCTGTAGCTTTTGCGACAAGCGAACCGTCTTCTTCAGTAATTACTATTTTAATTGGAATCATTGAACTTGAATAGGTTCCAAAGTAGGGATCTAAAATAACGTCTTTTTCTAATTCACCAGCAGCAGTTGTCCAAGTGTTATTAGCACTATTTACATCAGGAAATACATGATCAGGATCTAAAGTGATTGTATCAATTTCCTCGGTAGAATCATATTTAAATGACCAATCAACATTTTTTTGCCAAATTTCAATCGGTAAATTCACTCTCTTCACCTCGCCACTTTTAAATTTGATATCTATAATTACTGGAAGAGGCATTTTTTCAAGATTCTCAATTGAAATTACCACTCCTAATTTTGGATTATTTTTTACATATTTAACTTTAGTAATCCCTTGGTCAAAACGCCAGTTATTAATAAACCAACCTCTCCAAAACCAATTTAAATCTTCACCAGCAACGTTTTCGATTGTTCTGAAAAAGTCATCAGGGGTTGGATGCTTGAACGCCCATCTAGCAACATAGGTTTTAAATGCGTTATCAAATCGCTCTTTACCCAAAATTTGTTCTCTTAACATCACTAATCCTGCAGAAGGTTTATAGTAAGCTAGAATTCCCATATTGGATTCTTTAAAACAATCAGGAGCAGTAAAAACAGGCTCTAGAGTTGACCTTGTAAATGCTTCGGACATTTGATGCATATCATTTATTGGAAACTTATATTCACCATTATTGAAATCAACTGAACTCAATGAATTAATAAATTCATTAAATCCTTCGTCCATCCAAGCGAATAATCTTTCGTTAGATCCAACAATCATTGGGAACCAAATATGCCCAAATTCGTGATCCGTTACGCCCCACAATTCTTCCCCTTTAGATTCCCACCCACAGAAAACAATTCCGGGATATTCCATTCCACCTTCATTTCCCGCTACGTTTGTCGCTGCTGGATAAGGATATTCAAACCATCTTTTTGAATAATTTTCGATTGAAGTTTTGGTATATTCTGTTGAACGTCCCCAAGCCGAATCTCCTTCACATTCCAGGGGATATGCAGAAATAGCAAGTGATTTTTTTCCACTTGGTAAGTTGATTCTCGCAGCATCAATTATAAAAGCAGCCGAAGATGCAAAAGAAACGTCTCTAGAATTTTTTATTTTATAATGCCAAGTTAATGTTGGTTTTGCCATTGGTTTTGAAACGGCATTGGCCACATCAAAAGCAGAACGAATTACGACCGTTTTATCACTATTAGCAGCAGCGGCCCACAATTTTTGTTGTTTATCAGAATAAACTTCATTAGCATTAACCAATTCACCGGAACAAACCACCACATGATTTGAAGGAGCGATAATATTTACATCAAAATCACCATATTCTAAATAAAACTCACCAGCACCTTGATAAGGAGGTGTATTCCAACCTTTCACATCGTCATAAACACACATTCTGGGATACCATTGTGCAATGGTAAAAACTTTACCGTTTCTAGTATCTAAAACTCCTGTTCTATCTGAACCGTATTTTGGAGAAATGTATGAAAATTCAATTTTAATTTTAACTGAGGCTCCATTAGCATTCAATTCTTGAGGTAGAGAAATTTTCATTCTCGTGTCGTTGATTTCAAATTTAGCTTCTTTTTCAACTACTTTTCCACCCAAATTGGTTACCACTTTAACAGATTTGATTTTGTGCCCACCGTCAAATTTTTCGCCATTAGCTCCATTACGGCTGCCTTTTATAGGTATTACTGCATTTCCGCGGGAGTCATTTTTAAATAAATTCTGATCTACATTCATCCAAAGGAAGGATAATTTATCTGGACTATTATTTGTGTAGGTTAACGTCTCTGACCCTATAATTTCACTAGTTTTGTCATTCAAACTGGCGGTTAGTTGGTAATCAGCTCTGTTTTGCCAATATTTTTCACCCGGCTGTCCACTTGCAGAACGAGTTGCAGTTCCATTTTTAGTATAGAAATTGGGTGCAAAGGCATCCGTATAACTATAGTTTGAAATCTTCTTAGTTTCTGAGGTAGGTGTTTGCTGAGCATATGCAATCACTGGTCCGAAAAGTAAAGCAATAAAAACTAAAGCTCTTGTAAATTTGTTTTTCATTTAATTTGTTATTTTAGGGGTAAACGAATTATTTAATTTTTTGTTACAAATGACTTTGATAATTCCAAAAAAAATCGAATTTCAAAATTCCTATTTTTTATTCAAATAAAAATTTATTTAACATAAATTAATGAAAGTTTCATTCAGGTGCAATCAAGAAATAGTACTTTTGCAGAAAATAATTCCATTGAAAATAACACTATTCAATTCAGAACTTACCGCGACCATAAATTCATTTGGTGCAGAATTAATTTCATTAAAAAACCAATCCAATAGAGAGTTTATATGGGAAGGAAATCCGGAATATTGGGGGAAACACTCTCCTATTCTTTTTCCAATTGTAGGAAGTTTAAAAAATGATAGTTACCAGTTCAATACAACTACCTATCATTTGCCAAGACATGGATTTGCTCGAGAAATGAACTTTGAAATTATTGAAAAAACGGAAGATAAAGCAGTTTTTTCTTTAAAACAATCAGCAAATACGTTGGAAAAATATCCATTTAATTTTGAATTACAAATCAGCTATACCTTAATCAATTCTGTATTAAAGATAGGATTCAAAGTGACAAATAATAATAACGTAACAATGCCATTTTCAATAGGGGCACATCCTGCATTTTCATTAGCAAATGATTTTGAAAATTACGAACTAGTATTTGAAAAATCAGAAAATTTGATTGTTTCAAAATTGGAAAATGATTTAATTTCAAATACAACTTATACATTACCAATAGAAAATAATAGTTTACCTTTAAGCTACTCACTATTTGAAAATGATGCTTTAATTTTTAAAACTATAGAATCTAAGTCGGTTTCAATAGCTGAAAATAATATTCCTTTTCTTAGAGTGAGTTATAAAGATTTTTCCTCTTTAGGAATTTGGACTAAAAATCAAGCACCCTTTATTTGTATTGAACCCTGGCTTGGTTATGCAGACACTTTGGAAAATAATGGTATTCTTGAAGATAAAGAAGGAATACAAATCTTAGGAGTCAACCAAACATTTGAAACCAATTACTTAATAGAAATTATATAAGCCAAATTATGTTAGAATTCAATTTCACCCCTTTTCCAATATTAGAAACAGAGAGATTATTACTCAGAAGAGTTGACAACAATGATGTGAACGAAATTTTTTCTATGCGTTCCAATGCAGCAACAATGAAATACATTCCTCGGCCGTTGGTTACCAATAATGAAGAAGCACTAGAACATATTGCTCTACTGGATAGCGGACTTGAAAAAAATGAATCAATTAACTGGGCCATAACCTTCAAAGGAGAAAACAAATTATTAGGTATTGTAGGATTTTATAGAACCCAATTTGCCAATTATCGTTCAGAAATTGGTTATATGTTACTTTCCGAAAATCATGGCAAAGGTATTGCTACTGAAGCCGTGAAAAGAGCTATGGAATATGGATTTAATGAAATGAATTTGCATTCAATAGAAGCTGTAATTGATCCCAGAAACTCTGCCTCTGAAGGAGTTTTAATAAAAAATGGATTTGTAAAAGAAGGACATTTTAAAGAAAATGAATTTTTTAATGGTGAATTTTTAGACAGTGTTATTTATTCAAAATTAAAAAAAGCAGACCTGTAAGCCGGATTCTGTCCACGTTTTGCGTGGCCTTATCATTTATCTAGGCTCGAAATTACTCGCGAGCTCCATCTTTCTACCCTTCAACAACGGACGAGAAGCCCTTAACTATTGATATACTTGAAATTTCACCGCATAGAGTTT
>CANHHG010000069.1 GCA_947460615.1 Bacteroidota bacterium | reverse complement strand
TGTAATCTGTAATATTGAAAATTATTTGACCACGAACAGACATAGGAACAGGAAAATCTGGCAACCTTCTATCCGTTATATTGAAATATGGAATGCCAAATTTTATTGGTACATTTCCAGCAAGATTAATAAAATAGATTTCCGCCTGAAATGGTGAAGCACCGCCAAAAGCAGCCCCAACAACACTTGAAAGTACTGGAAAGTTGGCTGTTTTTATTGTTTGGTCATAAGGGCCAACTATAAAATCCTGCATTGAACCCTCTTTTTGTTGATAAACAAAAACAGCTAATTCTCCATCTTTTACTCTCAAACTGCTACCGTAGCGGATTGCATTTTCTTTTTTTGTTGAATTGGCTTCCCCGGATGGTCTCCAT
This sequence comes from Bacteroidota bacterium, assembly GCA_947460615.1. Classification (GTDB taxonomy): domain Bacteria; phylum Bacteroidota; class Bacteroidia; order Flavobacteriales; family Flavobacteriaceae; genus Flavobacterium. The sequence goes on along the minus strand of CANHHG010000069.1, from coordinate 10,356 downwards.
TTCCAAACTAGATATTCTTGTTCGTCACAACGAATAACATCCATTAATCCACCTTCTGATTTATTACCAAATAGTCCCATGATTATTAATTTATATTTTTATTGTTTTATTGTTTTATTGTTTTATTATTTTAGCATCAATAAGCAATTGTTCAATGGATTGAATTGTTTCTTTGTCATCAGTCATTGAAAGCTTAGCTTTTGAGAATACTTGCTCCGCTTTTTTCTTCCATATTGAATTCCACTTGGTAATGTATTTCCCTTCATCATCAAAACGTTTTGTAACACTTATATTTTGAATTTTACTTACTGATAAAGTAATGAATTCAATAATTTCTTCACGTGAATTTGGTACTGGAAAATTCATAATCATCTCTTCTTTACGCGAATCAGTAGTTGACCATCTAGAAGGTTTTGATTTATTAATTACAAAATTTATTAATTTTAATGGTATTAATAACCACCAAAAAAACCACCACTTTATTAATGTTCCAACCGAAGTCCCTGAATCCTGTTTTTGATTGTCGAACAAGTTTTCCTTTCTATTGGATTCAAGTTCATCCAGTTTTTCAAAAAACTTAGTTATATTCTGTGAAGCTTCAATATTCCTAAATTCAGTGCCACAGTCCGAACATTTAGTTGTAAATGATTGGACAATAGCTCCACAAGCTGGACATTTTCGAATATCACCTAATTTATCCGATTTTGGAGCAGCTGTCACAGGTTTGTCACTTTTTTGTTTTTCAAATAATTTGGCGTCAAGTACCATTTCGAACTCGTCTAAATCGATACCTGCTGCTTCGGCTTTTTTAAATAGAATTTGCTTTTCTTTTTCGCTTAATTCACCATCTGCAAGAGCTAGGTTTATAAGATTCTCAATTTGTTCGTTATACATGTATTACTATTTTATTTAATTCCAAGTTCTTTAGCATAAGACATAATTTCCTCAAGCGTTTTTTTATCTTCTTTCATTGAAAATTTTGCTTTCATAATAATTTGCTCACATTTAGCTTTCCAAGCATCTCGGATGGCTTCTTTAGATTTTCTCTCTGGTCCTGTTTCAGTCCACATAGAAATCTTAACTTTTGCATTAGGCAAAGCAAGAGACAAAAACTCTATAATATCTTCTTTTGTATTTGGAACCGGAAAGCCTGAAATTATAGATCTTTTCTTTTCTGTTACTTTATCACCTCCCCCAAGTCCATAAGAATTTGCTAAAAATCCCCCTATAGCTCCTCCAATAGAAACATTTTCTTCTTTCCTCTCGTTTTCACAAGCATTAAGCATTTCAAATAATTTGGTAATTGATACATTGGCACCAATATTACTAAACTCATGACTGCAATCAGGACATTTTGTCTGAAAGGATTGTGCTATGGCACCACATCCTGGACATTTTTTTACATCTCCAAATTTATCTGATTTAGGGGCAGCGACAGAAGGTGCAGCCGCTTTTATAGTTTGTTGCTTTTCAAATAATTTGGCATCAAGCACCATTTCGAACTCATCTAAGTCGATACCTGCAGCCTCAGCTTTTTTAAATAGAATTTGCTTTTCTTTTTCGCTTAATTCACCATCAGCAAGGGCTAGGTTTATAAGATTTTCAATTTGTTCGTTATACATAGTTATTTATTTTTACTTGTTAATAATTAAAAAAAGGGATAGATATGAATTCAAATGAAAAAAAATCAAATTCAAATCATTACTTCTAAACTTCTTTAATAATTTTTTGTTATCAGTTATGCTATTACAATTGATTATTAAAGTAAATTATGATTTCTACAAAAATTGACAATATTATTTATTAATTTAGCCCATAGTTAGCCCATAATTTACAAAAAGATGATTCAGAGAAATTTAAATGAATTACGTTTAGATATTCAAAAGCAAATTGGATTCAGAATAAATAATATTTCTGAATTAAAAATGGTACATGAAGCAATTGAATGGAATACTAAGAAAAAAATTAGTTTCAATACACTAAGACGTTTTTTTGGATTTCTAAGTTATACTAAACCCAATATAAATTCTCTTAATATTTTAAGTCAATATTTAGGATTTTCAAATTACAATTCCTACCAAAAAAATAAGAATAAAGACGATGATTGGTTTAATTGGAATCAGATAATACAAATTGAACTCAGCGATAAAATTAGTGAAGAGGACATTATTTGGCTACAATCTCAAATAAATTCTCATGAATACCATCTTAAAATCGCATCTGTTTTTAAAACTTTAATATATAGAAAAAAATATGACAGTTTAGATAAATTTCTTGATCCCAGGGTTTTCAATTTTGAAGAACCAGAGAGATTAAAATTAGCTTCTAATATTTGCTTATTATTTAGAAGTTTAGATTCAAAAACTATAAATGATGTAGTTATTAAATTATCACCAAATAGTACCTTAAGAGAAAACTCAATTCATTGGTTTGTTGATTACACCCACTTTAACGGTTATTACGGTGAAATTATAAAAGAAGCTATTAAATTTATTGAGCCTGGGAGTCACGAATCACTATTTTTTGATTTGGTGCTAAATTTAAATAATTATTTATCCTGCAAAAAAAACTTAGAACCTATTAATTTAAATAGGATTAAACCTGGTTTTTTTATTGCATTGAAAGGAAGGTGCTATGCCTATAATCTGATCTATTTTAAAGAAAAGGATGACCTCTCTAATTATGAAGCTACTTGGAATAAATTATTAAATGAAATTAAAAATACCAATAAAGTTCAACTTTTTACAATTGAAATTTTCCCTGCTTTACTTTTAGTTAAAGACCTGGAAAAAACAAACTATCTAATTAATAACTTTTATGAAGAATTATTAACCCTTGATAACTGGAGTGGTTATCCATTTCAAGCTATGATATTAATCGCACAATCAATTCAACTGATGAATGAAAATAAAATTAAAGAAGCTACAATTAGTTTTGAATTAATATCCTTATCAAAATTTAGTCTTTCCTATATAGATTACGTATTACTTTTTTATTATATCGTAGAATACCAACTCGGGAAATTAAATAATTCTTCAGCAATTCAATTAAAGGAAATAGAATTAAAATATAAAAATACAGTTCTAAAAACTGGATTTAAACGTTTTACTATGAAATTTTTAAAAGAATATTAATCATAAAAATAATTTAAATCTAAATACAATAAAAATGCTCCAACTGAAACTAGTAAAAGTGAAAATACCATGTTTGAATTTATTTTTTCTTTAAAAAAAATACTACCAAATACTATAGTGATTATAGGTACGGACAAAGACAAAAGAGATGAAACTATTGGATCTGTGATCTTTAGCCCCATAAAACCAAACCAAACCGCTAAAAAAATGATTATTGCCATAATGAACACAAATCTAATTTTATTGAAACCATTTCTAACTATGTCAATAATTACTTCATGAGGGTGAATTAAAAGAATAAATGTTCCAATACAAAATACTGTGCTTTCTTGAGTTAATAATGAAACCATTACAGGTACAGAAGCTTTTAAATTATACCAATGTAATAATCCAGAAGACGAAAAAAATACTACCATTAAACTTAATAGGGAGTATTGTTTTAGGGAGTTGTCAGTGGTTGCCTCTTTTTTAATTTGAATTAAATAAAATGCAAAACCAACAATGATAAAAAAACTTCCAAACAAATAATATTTAACGTTAAGGTTTTCGAAAACAATTAAGTACGTTACGGTTAGAAAAACGGTTAATAAGTTAAATAAACCAAATAGTCTTAAACTACCATTTTTGAGTGCAGACACCATACTAATTAGTCCAAGCGCTCCTAATACAGAAGCAAATAACACTAATTTTAATTGATCCCAAGAAATCGTCTTTAATATAGCTGGAAAATAAAAATAAGAAGCTATTGTTCCTATTATAATTGTAAAGGTGGAGCGTAGAGAAATTACAAACCAAATATTTGAGTCTTTAAGTACTTTTTTCCAAAAATAATTATTTATCGAATAGAATAAAATGGATAAAATTAAGAAAATCATAAACTACCTTTTTTTGCTTCTTCCCAAAAAACATCCATTTCAGCTAAAGTCATTTCCATTAATGGTTTCCCTAATTCATGCGCTTTAGACTCTAAGTATTGAAATCTATTGATGAATTTTTTATTAGTACGCTCTAGGGCATCTTCAGGATTGATATTTAAAAAACGAGCGTAATTGATCAATGAAAAAAGTACATCTCCAAATTCAGATTCCATTTTATCTTGATCACCAGCGGCAACTTCAACTTGAAATTCTTGGATTTCCTCTTGCACTTTATCCCAAACTTGGTGCGGTTCTTCCCAATCAAAACCAACCCCTTTAACTTTATCTTGAATCCTACTTGCTTTTACTAATGCTGGTAAGCTCTTAGGAACACCTTCTAATACCGATTTTTTACCTTCTTTTAGTTTTAGTTTTTCCCAGTTTTGTTTTACTTCTTCTTCGTCTTTTACGACCACATCACTGTAAATATGTGGATGTCGATGAATTAGCTTTTCACAAATTTCATTACAAACATCGGCAATGTCAAAATCCTTGGTTTCACTTCCAATTTTGGCATAAAAAACTATGTGTAAGAGCAAATCTCCTAGTTCTTTTTTGACTTCATTCAAATTATTATCCAAAATAGCATCACCTAATTCATAGGTCTCTTCAATAGTTAAATGCCGTAAACTTTGTATGGTTTGCTTTTGATCCCAAGGACATTTTTCACGTAAATCATCCATTATGGTTAACAATCGTTCAAAAGCTTGAAGTTGGTTTTTTCTATTATACATTTGAAATAGTTAGATTCATTTGGTTATTGGTGTAAAAATAATAAATCCTGTCAGGATAAACTCTTGACAGGATAAAATTATACTTAGTTAAGAAATAAATTATTTAGATTTAGTTTTCTTTGCCGGCTTCGCTTCTTTTTTTTCTGAAACTTCTTTTACTACGCTTTCTAAAACCTCCTCAGCATTTTCGATAACTGGCTCTTCTTTTGAAACTAAACCTTTAGCCTGTAGCATATTATACCAATTTACTATTTTTTTAATATCTGACGGATAAACTCTATCTTGATCATAATCTGGAAGTATTTCAAGAAAATAAGCTGTTAATTTAGAGTTCTCTTCTTTATGAGAAATAGCAGGTCCATTATCTTCTTTTAAAGCAATAGCCCTCATTATTTCAGTCAATGGTTTTTCTTCTGAATAGGTATAAACAGAAATTTCAGACAGTAAGCTTACATTGCTTTTTAAACCTACCGTTATTTTCTTTCCATCAATTAATGATTCTGCAACAAAACCGGTGCGTGTTTGTATTTTTAACGCGAATAATCCTGGTTTTCCTGCTATTGCTAATATTTTGTCTAATGTCATTTTATTAATTTTTATCTAATTTTTGAATCTATTATCTTCCTTTTTTATTACAAAATTTCATTCTATAATCAGGACGCGCTTTCCCATCCATAATATTTTGAAGTTTTTTCTTTATCAATTGTTTTTTCAAAGATGAAATTAAATCGGTAAACAGAATTCCTTCAATGTGGTCGTATTCGTGTTGAATTACACGAGCTATCAAACCATCGAATACTTCTGTTTTAACCACGAAATCTTCATCACAATACTCCAGGGTTATTTTTTCGTTTCTAAACACATCTTCACGCACATCTGGTATACTAAGACAGCCTTCATTAAAACCCCATATTTCACCTTCTTCTTTAATCATTTTTGGGTTGATAAAAGTTCGTTTGAAATTTTTTAATTTAAGCTGTTCTTCTGATTCTAATTCATCATCTTCACCAAAAGCAGCAGTATCTATTACAAATAATCGAATGCTCAATCCAACCTGAGGAGCTGCAAGACCCACACCACAAGCGTTGTACATAGTATCATACATATTGGCTACAGTCTCTTTTAAATTTGGGTAATCAGAAGAAATAGTATCTGCTACTTTTCTTAAAACTGGGTCACCATATCCTACAATTGGTAAAATCATTTAATTATTATTTAGGATCTGAAAAAATAAATTCAGATAATTTTACATTTAATAGTTGGCAAAAATAACAAAAAATACAAGTTGAAATCTGTAATTAACAAATTATATTTAATTTAATTTAATTCGATTCAATTAAGAGGTTATATATTTAAAATTACCGCTCAAACTATTATGTCAACCCAAATGATGGAAGTAAAAAAATGAGGATTATAAATTAAACATCAATAATGAATTATATAAATTAACAAAAATCAAAGTAATTTAATCATCTTAAATAATCTTGAAGCATTATCGTAGCTGAAATCTCATCTAGCAATGCTTTATTTTTTCTTTGATTTTTATTTAATCCGCTATCAATCATGGTTTGGAACGCCATTTTAGAAGTAAATCGTTCATCGACTCGAACCACTGGCATGTGAGGAAAAAAGCTGTTGAATTTTTTAACAAAAGCGGTAATGATTTCAGCACTTTGCGAGGGATCTCCGTTCATCTGCTTTGGTTCCCCAATAAGTACTTTTTCTACATTTTCTTTTGCAAAATAATCTCTCAAAAAATCGATTGTAGTTGCAGAAGGAATCGTTGTTAATCCAGAAGCGATAATTTGCATTTCGTCTGTAACAGCTATTCCTGTTCGTTTTTGTCCATAATCAATCGCTAAAATTCGAGGCATTTTTATTAATATTTATACAAATATAATCAAAGTCAATTAACAAAATATGCTAATGATAAATTGAATAATAAAATCCAAATATTACATTATTGAAAATAAACAAAAAAGTTATCTTTGCTAAAAAAAATAATGGATAACTTACAAACTATAATAGAACAGGCTTGGAACAATAGAGAATTGTTAAAAGAAACCATAACTACTGATGCAATTAGGAAAGTGGTTGATTTGCTTGATACGGGAACTTTGAGAGTTGCTGAACCAGTGGGTGATCAATGGCAAGTTAATGAATGGGTTAAAAAAGCGGTTGTAATGTATTTTCCTATACAAAAAATGGAAACCTTAGAAGTGGGCATCTTTGAATATCATGATAAAATTCCGTTAAAAAGAGGATATGCTGAAAAAGGAATTCGAGTGGTTCCAAATGCGGTTGCTAGACATGGTGCCTTTATTTCAAAAGGAGTAATATTGATGCCAAGTTACGTAAATATTGGTGCCTATGTTGATGAGGGAACCATGGTAGACACCTGGGCTACTGTAGGAAGTTGTGCACAAATAGGTAAAAATGTACATTTAAGTGGTGGTGTGGGTATTGGCGGTGTATTAGAACCATTGCAAGCCGCACCTGTAATTATTGAAGATGGCGCATTCATAGGTTCAAGATGTATTGTAGTGGAAGGAGTTCATGTAGGCAAAGAAGCAGTATTAGGGGCAAACGTTTGCTTAACTGCTTCTACAAAAATTATTGATGTTACAGGAGAAACTCCCATTGAAATGAAAGGATTTGTCCCTGCCAGATCAGTTGTTATTCCAGGTAGTTATACTAAAAAATTCGCTGCAGGTGAATATCAAGTTCCTTGTGCATTAATTATTGGTACTCGCAAACCATCAACTGATTTAAAAACGAGTTTAAACGATGCGTTGAGAGAATATGATGTTGCCGTTTAATTGAAATCCAAACAAATAGAAATGATTTTAAATTCCATTAACAAGAAAATAACCTCTTTTTTTAATTTGTCTTTTTTTAATAATAGACTTAATATCATTTCAATTTGGTTCATTATTACTCTTATATCAGTTGTAAAACAATTAAGAATTGGGAATTTCAATAATTATAAAATTTTTAAAAATGTTTATTTTCATACCATTGAAAAATTACCACTCTACATAGAATATCCATTAGAATATTTTGATCACAATCATTACGGACCCATTTTTAGTATCGTAATCGCTCCATTTGCAATACTTCCTGATTATTTAGGAATGCCACTTTGGGGATTATTTAATACGGGAGTGTTGGCCTGGGCCATAACTCAATTACCCTTAAAATCTTCTCAAGTAAATGCTATTCTTTGGATTTGTTTACATGAACTTTTAACTACATTATTAGGATTACAATTTAATCCATTAATGACTGCAATAATTGTTTTTTCATTTGTTTATATCGAAAAGGGAAAAGACTTTTGGTCGGCGTTTTTTATTGTATTAGGTGTTTTTGTAAAATTATATGGAATTGTAGGGCTGGCATTTTTCTTTTTTTCAAAGAATAAAATCAAGTTTGTTTTATCACTTTTATTCTGGAGTTTTGTTTTATTTGCTTTGCCAATGATAATCTCTTCCCCTGAATACATCATTCAAACCTATCAAGAATGGTTTGCAAGGTTAATAGAAAAAAACAGTGAAAATACAGGACTAAATTCCTACCAAGATATTTCCTTAATGGGAATGGTTCGAAGATATTTTCAAGATAGCACTATTCCGAATTTACCATTTTTAATTAGTGGAGTTTTCTTATTTGGATTACAATATTTAAGAATTAAAGAATATAAAGAGGTTTCATTTAGATTAATGTTATTGGCATCGGTACTAATTTTTACCGTAATATTTAGTTCAGGATCTGAATCACCAACCTATATCATTGCCTTTGTTGGAGTTGCAATCTGGTTTGTAATTCAACCAAAACCTATTTCAAATTTCTACATTGCATTATTTATTTTCGCTTTGATACTTACCAGTTTATCACCTTCTGATTTAATTCCAAAATATTTAAAAGACAATTATATTCGCCCTTATGCATTAAAAGCATTACCTTGTGTCTTAATTTGGTTTGCAATTGTATATGAAATGCTTATAAAAAAATTTAATAAATACAACTCAATAGCTCATTAAAGATGACTTTACAAAAGAAAATATCTATTGTTATTCCTTCATTTAATGAGGAAGGAAACATTAAAATTATAGTAAAAGCACTGAATGAAGTGATGCAAAAATTAAATTATAGCTATGAATTAATTTTTGTTGATGATGGAAGTAGCGATAAAACTCTAAGTATATTACAAGAAATTTCAGCAATTGATTCCAATGTTTTTTTTATTGAATTATCTAGAAATTTTGGACATCAAAATGCATTAAAAGCAGGATTGGACCTAGCTTCGGGAGATTGTATAATTACTATGGATGGGGACATGCAACATCCTCCAGAAATGATTCCACAACTAATTGAAAAATGGGAAGAGGGTTATGACATTGTTTATACACGTAGATTAGAGGACAAAAAACTTCCCGCTTTCAAAAAAATAACTTCGAAATATTTTTATAAATTCATCAATTATATTTCAGAAATCAAAATTGAAGAAGGTACTGCCGATTTTAGATTAATGGACAAAAAAGTTTCTACCGTGTTTTTTGCTTTTAGTGAAAATGAACTTTTTATTCGTGGTCTTGTAAATTGGGTTGGATTTAATAAATTTGCAATTGACTATAAACCTGCCGAACGTTTTTCTGGAAACAGTAAATACACCGTTAAAAAAATGATGCAATTTGCTCTAAAAGGCATCACTTCATTTAGTATTCGTCCACTCTACCTATCGATATTTTTAGGAATTTCTTTGTTTTTGTTATCCTTACTTTTTTACACGCTATATGTATTTTACAGTATTTATTATGGGCATGTAATTTCAGGATGGGCTTCCGTAATTTTTACAATAGTATTATTCGGAGGTTTGAATTTAATTGTTCTTGGGATAATTGGAGTATATGTTGGTAAATTATTTATGCAGTCCAAACAGCGTCCTAACTATTTAATTAGAGACACTAATTTAGAAAATAAGAAATGATATTATTGAGTTTTGATATTGAAGAATTTGATATGCCTTTTGAATATGGTAAAACGATTAGTTTTGAAGATCAAATGAATATTTCTATTGAAGGAACTTCTTTAATATTAGATTTATTAGAAAAACATCAGGTTAAAGCTACTTTCTTTAGTACAGTTGTATTTGCTATTAATGCCCCAGAAATAATTAATCGAATTATAAAAGATGGGCATGAAATTGCTTCCCACAGTTATTACCACAGCGATTTTAAAGTAGCTCATTTATTAGAATCAAAGGAGAAATTAGAGGAAATTACCAATACTAAAGTTATAGGATTTAGAATGCCAAGAATGCAACCTGTGGATGAAAAAGAAATTTTTAAAGCTGGCTATAGATACAATTCGTCAATAAATCCAACCTATTTACCTGGTAGATATAATAATTTTTCAAAACCTAGAACCTATTTTAAACAAGATGGTGTTTGGCAAATTCCTGCTTCGGTTAGCCCAATTATACGTTTTCCATTATTCTGGTTGTCATTCCATAATTTACCAATTTGGATATATAAAATAATCTGTTGCCTTACTTTTTTGAAAGATAAATAC
>CANHHG010000068.1 GCA_947460615.1 Bacteroidota bacterium | reverse complement strand
TGGATATATAAAATAATCTGTTGCCTTACTTTTTTGAAAGATAAATACCTAAATATCTATTTTCATCCCTGGGAATTTACCGATTTAAAAGATTTCAACCGATTTGGTTTTCCGAGTTATGTATCCAAGAACTCTGGAGTTCAAATGTATGATAGATTAGAAAATCTGATTGTTTGGATGAAAAAAAAGAACTTTAATTTTCATAGTACCCGAGATTTAATTGAACAAATAAAATCCTAACAACATGAAAATAGCAGTGATTCAGCCAAAAATGATTGGAGACGTATTGATAACAAGTGTGGTTTTTGAAGAATTAAAACAAAAATTTCCTGGGGCTGAATTGCATTTTATTGTAAATAAAAACACCATCCCAGTATTAGAAAACAATCCCTTTATTGATAAAATTATCATTTTAGACCCTAGCACTGAAAAAGGATTGTCCGGTTTTATAAAACAGATGAAACGCATTAGGGTTGAAAAATACGACATCATAATAGATTCGTATTCAAAATTGAAAACGGCTCTTTTCTGCAAATTATCACTCGCTAAAAAAACAATTTCGTTCCATAAAAGTTACTCTAGATTTTTTTATACAGACACGATAATTAGAACAAAATATTCAATATCAACTGCTACAAAAGCGGTTGAACACCGGCTTCAATTGTTAACTACTTTGGGGATTGATTTTCAAGTAATCAAGCCTAAATTATATTTATTAGATTCTGAGAGAGAAAATGCAATCCACACCCTAAAGCAAAATGGTATAGATTTAAAAAAGCCATTAATTATGATTAGTGCGATAGGAAGCAGTGAAGCAAAAACGTATCCATTGCACTATATGGCTGAAGTAATCGATACAATTGCAGAAAATAAATCAGTTCAAATACTATTTAATTATATTCCAAATCAGAAAAATATAGCATTAGAATTGTACAATTTATGCCAACTTGAAACTCGAAAAAAAATATTTTTTGATATTTATGCGAAATCATTAAGAGAATTCATGGGATTTACAAGTCAATGTGACGCTTTAATTGGAAATGAAGGAGGAGCTATAAATATGGCAAAAGCATTAGATATTCCAACATTTACTATATTTTCACCATTTATTTTAAAAAATGATTGGAATATGTTTGAAAATGAAACCACTACTATTTCAGTTCATATTTCAGATTATTATCCCAATTTATCGCTTATTAAATCTAAAAATGATACCAAAATATATGAATTATTAAAACCTGAGCTTTATAATAATTTATTACTTTTATTTCTTAATAATAATCTATAATAAATGATACTAGGGTTTGACGCTAAACGATTCTTTCATAACAAAACAGGTTTAGGCAATTATAGCCGTGATTTAATTCGGATTTTAGTACAGTATCATCCCGAAAATAGTTATTTATTATACAATCCGAAGCCAAAAAAAATTGATAGAATTCCTGTTGATGGTAAAATTATCATTGAACATTTACCTGAATCGAAAAAAGATAAAAAATTATCATCACTCTGGAGGTTGTTTTCTATTAGTACACAAATAAAAAAAGACAAAGTTGACTTGTATCACGGATTATCGGGAGAAATCCCTATTGGTTTGAATAAATCCCATGTAAAAACTGTGGTTACCATACATGATTTAATTTTTATGAGGTATCCAAATTTATATTCCTTTTTTGATCGTAAAATTCATTATTATAAATTTAAATATGCTGCAAATAAAGCTGACCTAGTAATTGCAATTAGTGAACAAACAAAAAAAGATATTATCACTTATTTAAATATAAATCCTAATAAAATTAAAGTTATATACCAGGGTTGCGCACCCATTTTTAAAGAAGAAATCTCTGCAGAGTTCATAGAATTTACTAGAAATAAATACTTATTACCAACCAATTTTATTTTGAATGTTGGTACAATTGAAAAGCGAAAAAATGTGCTTTCAGTAATTAAAGCCATAAAAGAAATAGACACTCAATTAGTTATCATTGGTAAAAAAACAGCTTATTTTAATGAAATAAACACTTTTATTTCAGAAAATAAACTTCAAAATAAAGTGATTTTCCTTGAAAATGTGGAATTGAAAGAACTAGCATCAATATACAGAATGGCTTCTGTATTTATTTATCCATCCGTTTTTGAAGGATTTGGAATTCCAATTATTGAAGCTTTGTATTCGAAAACCCCAGTAATTACATCAAAAGGGGGGTGTTTTTCAGAGGCTGGAGGAGAAAATTCAATTTATATTGAAGCCCTGAATACTGAAGAAATTAAAGTTAAATTAGAAGAAGTACTAGCTAATCCCGAAAAAAGAGAGGCTATGAAACAAAAAGGTCATGAATTTGTGCAAAAATTTAATGATGAAAATATTGCTACAGAATGGATTGAAACCTACCATGAGGTTATGAAATACAATTAATCTTTTTAAAACAATTGGTAGAAATTAGCGATACCACAAAAAACGTAATTATATTTGTAATCCGATTTAAAATAGCTAATTGGTGAAATTCAACAAAAAATATATTCAATGCACAAATTATTATTAATATTAAGTCTATTAAGTTTCTCAATTGGTTTCTCCCAAGACTCAAAATCAACAACAGCAAAATACACCGCTCATAATAAAGGAAAAATGTATTTCTATTGGGGAGGAAATCGTGGAAGTTATACCAACTCAGACATTCACTTTAAGGGTGCAAACTATGATTTTACCCTTTATGATATAGCAGCCGTAGACCGACCAAAAGGCTGGCACGTTGACTATATTAATCCAGGAAGAATGACAATTCCGCAAACTAACTTTCGAATTGGTTATTTTTTAAATGATCACTATAATATTTCAATCGGTGTTGACCATATGAAATATGTCATGATTCAAAATCAATCAGCAAGAATTACTGGAAATTATCCAAATTCTTTTAATTCAACTGTAATAAGTAATGGAATGGTTGATTTAACTGATGAGAGTTTTTTAACTTTTGAACATACTGATGGATTGAATTATGTAAATTCTGAGTTTTCAAGAGTAGATGACATTTCAAAATTATTTAAAATAAATGATACTGATAAAATCCAAGTTAGTTTGACAGAAGGTGCCGGAGCAGGAATTTTATACCCAAAAACGAACGTGGCCTTAATGGGGCAAGAACGTCATGATGATTTTAATGTCGCTGGCTATGGCGTTTCTTTGAAGGCAGGGTTAAATATTACTTTTTTCAAACACTATTTTATTCAAGCAGAACTAAAAGGAGGTTTCATCGATATGCAAAATATTAAAACTACATTTAATAATGCAGATAGTGCTTCACAACATTTTATGTTTTTTGAGCGAGTAATTGCCTTTGGAGGAATATTCCAATTATAAAACTAAACTTTATCAATACCATTCTCAGTTTTAATAATGGTATGTTTTTTATTGAAAGAACGAATGTCATTGTTTATTTTCCAAATTTCAGTAGAGGAATATACTCTGTTATGATCTAAGTGAACGCAAATGGCACTGTAACGTATTTGTTTTGATAACATCCCATTGTTGAACATTCTCTCCCCCATTTCCCGATCTTCACCACCATATTGCATGTCATTATTAAATCCATTTACAGCTAAAATATCCTTTTTCCATCCTGAAGAATTATGTCCATTCCAAGATCTTTTTGTTGGAGTAATCCAGTTCATAAATTGAGCAATAAATTTATTATTCGTTAACTTAATGGATTTAAAATTCACTTTAAAACCATTGTTTTTTAACCAATAAAGTCGAAAACAATTTGAATTTATTATATCACTTTCAGAGATTATTTTTGATATTGAAAGAGGTAATTTAAAATAACCACCTGATAAAAAATATCCAATCTCCCTATGTTTTAAATGCATTTCAACGAAGTCTTTTCTTGGAATACAATCACCGTCAGTAAATATTAAATAGTCTGAATTCGATTTTAATATGGCTTTATTTAATATTTTAGTTTTTTGGAAACCGTGATCTTCATGCCAAACATGAACAATTGGATTTTTAAATTTAAGGTGGAATTGAGCGATTAAGTCTTTAGTTTCAAAAGTAGAACCATCGTCAGCAATCACAATTTCAAAATCGTCTTCTGTTTGGACACTATATCCAATAAGTACCTTTTGCAACCATTCAACTGCATTGTATGTTGTGATAATTACTGAAACTTTCATTTTTTCGTTTGAAAAGTGAAAATACTATTTTTTCACAACTATTTCTTCCAAAATTTTAATTTCTTTTTCAATCTTCTCTTTCTAAAATATTGATTTTGAAAGTCAGTTGTCTTTTTCCAAAGGGTTTGAAAGATAATTTCTTCTGATTCTCCTGAAATAATAGCATATTCATTACTCATTATTTTTACCATTTCTTCTTTATAAGTCAATCGACAAAGATTTTTCATTCTAATATCGAAAGTCATTTCTTTGTGAAATGTTATTCTATTCAAATCAACTAAGAAAAAATCATATACTCCGTCAACATTTTTTTTAATCAATGTATTCCCGGGAGAGTGATCTAAAAACTCAATTCCTTTTTGGTGTAACAAATAGGTAAAACGGATAAATTGTCTTAAAATTATTTCATTTTCTGGAAACTCAGGTAGTTGAACTAATTCTCTAAATGTTAAATCACAGTCCAAATGTTCACTAATATAGTAGCTTTGACTTAATCCGAAAATAGAAGTATTTTCAAAATATGCAATTGGTTGAGGAGTTCCTATTTGACTCTCTAAAAGTCTATTGGCATATTCAAATGATCGTCTCGCTTTCGATTTTCTAAAATACCTGTAGATAATAGAATTCAGTAGGTGTGGTTTTTTGAAAGACTTCACATTTACCTTTATAGCATCTAAATCATATAACTTAATTACATTTCTATTTCCATCCCCAAAAACAACTCCAGTAGTATTGAAATTATCAATAATACTAATTATCTCTTTTTGTTTAGATAGATAGGACGAATTATAATTAATTAGATTTTTCAATATGAATTATTTAGTTGTAAAATGATAGCTTTCTATTTTTTAAGAAATTTAAATTTGATAAAATGCTTAAACCATTGACCGAAATTTTTAAAAAATAGAAATGTTTTTGAAATATTAAAATTTTTATCATTTTCGGCAATATACATTATCTCATTAAAATCTTTTGAATTTAAGTAACCTAATTTCTTCCATCTATCAGGTTCTATAAAATAAAAATCTTCAAACTCATTGTAATTATTTTCGTTGACCGCTAACCATTTTTCCAAAAAAGTATCATTTACATCTACATTATGTCCCCAATTATCAATTTTGAATCGTAATTCTTCTTCTGTTCTGCATAAGGTTTCATGAAGTAAAATGGTATTGGTATAAATAATTCTTTCCTTGGTTTGTCTAGCACATTTATAATTTGGAAAATTGGTGGCCAACATAAACTTGTGAGGCGCATTTACATATAAAATTCCATTTTCTGTAAATTTATATAAGTGAACTAAAAAAGCGGCAATTTGAATTGGGGTTTTCTGTGGATTATCCAGATACTTATCTCGTTTTCTTAATTCCAATACAAATTTATCGAAATTTATAAAAATTTCATCCGCATCTACTTGAACTAACCAATTTCCAATCCCCATTTTCAAAGAAAGTAAGTGCCTTTCTCTGTTATCATTTTCAATTGCTGACAAATCAGCTACGTAGAAATCATCCCGATATAAAGTTATTTTATTATCAACATCAAAGTTCTTTAGCCAATCGAAAAAAGTGTTATCAACTTCAAATTTTTGACCAGACCAAGTTCTATAATCCTTATCAATAGCAATAAAAATAGCATCTGCAGATTTATAAACCGGTGGAATTGAATTTTTTAATTTTTCATAATCGTATGACAATAAAAACCCAACTTGTATTTTTTTCATCTTTGAAATTTAATTAAAATGAACTTTAAAATATCCTTTATTTCTTTATTTTAGGCACAAACAATAATGTAAAACTTATCATTAATTTTAGAAACTTCCAGGATCTTGAAAAGTTTTGAATATGAAATATTTGTTTAAAACGCTTTGAATTAAGTTCAGAAACTAAAACATAGTCCGCTTCAAAAAGGGGGAAATATTTATTAATTGTTTTCTTACGCTCTTCTAAATCAAGGTTTTTATACTTCGCAATTGAAGATATTCCAGTAAAGTCAAAGTTGCTAATTGGAAGATTTAAATATTTATAAGCAACATTTTTATAACATATTGCATAGATGAAAAATTCCCAATCCGACGCAATTTTATATTCCTCATTGTAGAGAAAAATATCAAAAAACAATTTTCTCCTAATAAATGAAGATTGATGGCTTAAAGAACTGGAGTAGAAAAAAGAAAAGGAGAGTTTTTCAGGAAAAGTTCTTTTTTTTGTTGAATTACTATAAATCCTATAATAATCTCCGTAATAAATATCAAATTCCGTGGTGAGTTCGCTTTCAATTTTTTCTAATACTTGGTCATCATAAAAAGTATCCCCGCTATTCATAAAAATCAGAAACTCCCCTTTCGCTGCTAATATTCCTTTATTCATTGCATTATAAACACCCTTATCAGGTTCGCTAACCCAATAATCAATTTTGTCTTTATTTTGCTCAATTACTTCAAGTCCGCCATCATTACTTCCTCCGTCAATAACTATAAACTCAAATTCTTGCCAAGTTTGAGTTAGGACACTATTAATTGTTTTAGACAATCCTATTTTGTCATTGTAGTTAATAGTAATGATAGATATTTTAGTCATGAATTAATTATAAATAGTTATAGGGATTTAGCAACTCATCAATTTGAATCTTTTTTAGAAACCTATTGCCTAAAAGAACTTTGGAATGGCTACTTCTTTAAACTTTTCGCAAACAAATTTTATTTTCTCTTCATCTAGATATAAATGATTTGGTAAATAAAGTCCGTAATCATGAATAACATCAGCAACTTCCAAAGGAGTGTGTCCATATTTTTTTATCCAAAACGGTTGTTTTCCCATACTACCACAAATTAAAGGCCTAACTTCTATGTTGTTTTTCTTCAAATGATTAAAAACTTCAATTCTATTTTCGACTATAGTTCCATAAGCAAACGATGACAGTTCCTGAAATTTACTTTCTTGTTTCCAATATTTACCTTCTAAGTACTTATTGTAGAAATTATAATTATTTTCTCTAACTTTTATAATCTCATTCATCTTATCCAATTGACTTATTCCAATAAAAGCATTTAAATCAGTTGATCTTAAATTAAATCCTGGATAATAAAACGTATAAAATTCCCTTACATCATCAATGTTATATTCTTTCTTCCAATCTTCTTTAAAATTGGAATCAACATCACGTGACCATCCATGAGAACGAATTGAAAGCATTAAATTATATAATTTTGTGTCGTTGGTAGTTACCGCGCCCCCTTCAATTGTTGAAATATGATGACCATAATAAAATGAAAAAGAACCTGCTAATGATAAATTACCAGCTTTTTTTCCATTAATATCAGAAGTTCCTAGAGCCTCACAAGCATCTTCAATTAATAAGACGTCATATTTTTCACATAGTCGATTAATCTCTTCCATGTCATTTAAATGAGCTAATACATGAACCAAAATCAATAATGCCGGTTTTTCTTTAATAAATATTTCTTCTAGTTTAGCAGTATCAAGACCAAGGTTTACATTATTACTGTCACACAATAACACCTCAAAACCAAATTGTAAAAATGGAGAAAGAGTGGTAATCCAACTTATTGCTGGAACAACCACTTTTTTATTTCTAAGATAATTACCTTCTAAAAGAGAATACGCCATCAACAAATTTGCTGAAGACCCACTATTTACCATCACACAATGCTTTGTACCAGTAAAACTTGCGAATTTTTTTTCAAATTCAACTACTAATGGCCCTTTTGTTAATTGAGGAGAATTAGGAATCCATTCGCTTAAAGCTATTAATTCCTCATGAGTTATTGTATTTTCTGCTAATCTGATCATTATTTTATATTTTGTTTTTATTTATTTTAATAAAGTTCTTTCTGATTTTATAGTAATATTTTGCTAAATAATAAATTTTAAAATTATCGATGAATTTAGTAATAAAATAAAAAATACGCGCATCTTGATACGCAATTTTAATTTTATTCTGCTTTTTTTGATCAGAAGCAGCATCTATAGTGATTGAATTTTCATGAACTCTAAATACAGCTAGCGGCTTATTTACATAACCATAATATTTGTAATCAACACAACTCATCAATGAAAACAAAATATCTGGTCCTACTCCATGATAATGATTTTTCGTAAACGGCACTTTTCCAACAAACAAGGCATCTAATAATATTTGTTTTCTAAATACACCAGCTCCAGGTGAGGTTAATCTCTTTATATTAAAATTGAAAAGGGTTTTGGATGGAAAAATACCAGTTTCATTTTTTAAATTAAATAATGTTCGGCCAAATTTCTTTTCATCATGATGATATGCAATTGCGTCAGAAAAAACACAACCTACGTTTTCCGTAAACAATTGCTGGCACTCTTCAATATAAGTTGGATAAATCCAATCGTCATCATAATTGATATGAATCAAATCATTTGAAGCATGTAGAATTCCGTCAAGCCAGCAAAAATGAACACCCGAATCTAATTCTCTTCGAATATATTTTATCTGATTTCCATATTTTTTTACCACTTCAGGAGTAGTATCTGTACTCCCATGGTCACAAACAATAATTTCACAAGGCTGGGTTTGAGCAAGACAAGAATCGATACATTCTACTAAAAAATCAGCTCTATTGAAAGTTGGAATTATTATTGAAACGTTCTTATTCATTGGTATTTAGAATTTTATTTAATAAAGAAATATCGGCATTTAAATGATTCACCACTTCTGATTGATCAAAATCAAAAGTCAATTCTTCAGGAGAAATACTTTTCACAAAATCAATGATTTTAGTAGATTTTCCCGAGGCTATATTAACAATTCCTTTATAATTTAATTTAACAAGTGAAATAATATGATCACAAACTACTTCTGCATTTAAAAAATCACGTGTTGAATTTGCTCCATACAATTTAAATGGCTTAGATAAATCTTCCGTTCTGAATCTATTTAATAAATTTGGATATAAAAATGGTGGGTTTTGGGATTCATGATAAAAGCTAAAAATTCTACCAATGCATAAATTTAGTGTCTTATTTTTAGTACTGTAATCAAGTAACAATAATTCAGAAATTCTTTTAGTTAATCCATATGAATTTATAGGGTTAATGAGATCTGATTCTTTTAAAGGAAGTGAGGAACTTTCATAAACATGACTTGTACTTGCGTAAAAAACTCCAATCGGATGGTTTAATTTTCCAATGGCTTTAATCAAATTAATGGTGCCAGAAACATTAACCTCATAGGCCTCTGAAATATTATTTTCAACATCTGAAACAGCAACTTTAGAAGCTAAATGGATAACATAAGTGATTTTATCTGATTTTAACCATTCCAAAACAGCATTTTCATTACGAATATCACCATTAAAAATTGAAAAATCTATAATTTGACTTTCTAATTTTTGACAAATAATTCTTCCTAAAACGCCTTTAGCTCCTGTTATTCCTATCATTATTTAATTATTGGTAAGAAATGTTTAAAAGCTACTATTATAAAAATAATCCTAGTTCTTAAATATTGTAGCAAATGTAATTTAATTAATAAAAATAACAATACGATTCAATCAAAAAAGGTTGGGTTTCTATAGG
The DNA here is from genome assembly GCA_947460615.1 of Bacteroidota bacterium. Taxonomy (GTDB): domain Bacteria; phylum Bacteroidota; class Bacteroidia; order Flavobacteriales; family Flavobacteriaceae; genus Flavobacterium. Next base: position 1,093 of record CANHHG010000068.1, on the reverse strand, counting down.
AATTTAGTAATATATTTGCTGAAATTTTCAAATAATGAATTCAGATATCAACCAAGAAGTTCATAAAGCATTCGAAATTATTAATCAAGGTGGAATAATTCTTTACCCAACAGATACTGTTTGGGGAATAGGTTGCGATGCTACAAATCCTGACGCAGTTGCTAAAATATACGAATTAAAACAGCGTGAAGAATCGAAAAGTATGATTGTTTTGATGAATGGGGAGAAAATGATTTATAATGTTTTTTCAGCAATTCCAGAAGTTGCATGGCAAATTATAGATTTATCAGAAAAGCCCACCACAATTATTCTAGACCAGCCTAGAAATGTAGCTGCTAATTTAATTGCTTCAGATAAAACATTGGGAATTCGATTAGTAAAAGAGCCTTTTTGCTTCAAATTAATGGAGAAAATGAAAAAACCATTAGTTTCAACATCAGCAAATATTTCAGGACAACCCACCCCGATTGTGTTTAAAGATATAAGTCCCGAAATTATTAAAGGTGTAGACTATGTTGTAAATTTGCAACAAGATAAAATTGCAGGAAAACCGTCAACAATTATAAAAATTGGATTAGACAGCCAAGTAAAAATAATTAGAAAATAACCCTTTTAAAAAATTATACGCCACGAATAAACGAATTAAAATGACAAATATCATTTACAAAGATGAAAGTTACAAATTGATGGGTATCTTGTTTGATATTCACAATAATTTAGGGAAAGGTTTTTCAGAAATTGTTTATAAAGATGCAATTGAATACGAATTTGAAAAATCTAAGATTTTTTTCGAAAGAGAAAAAGAATATCAGATTAAATACAAAGAAGTGTTTTTAAAACATAAATTTTATGCCGATTTTGTAGTATTCAATTCAATTATTTTAGAATTGAAATGCTGTAAGTCAATTACAGATTCGCACATTGCGCAAGCAATGAATTATTTGAAAGTCTCAGAAAATAAATTAGCAGTTATTGTAAATTTTAACAATGACTCACTAGAATATAAACGAATAATTATATAAAAATTCGATTATTCGTGGCAAAAACCCTTAATTAAGAGGTGAAAAAATGAATATTATAAAAGCATTACAGA
>CANHHG010000067.1 GCA_947460615.1 Bacteroidota bacterium | reverse complement strand
TTGCCATTTTTTTTTAATTTTTGATAATTTTAAATAATTTTTTAATTTCTAAAGTTAATTTAAACTTGGTGAAGAGCAAATTTAATTTTTTAGTTCAAATAAAAAAATGTTTTTTACATTAAATTATCAATAATTTTTAAAATTATTAATTATTAAAAATAAACCATTTTTTTTAGAATATTATCATTTCATTCATAAGCGATAACGCATAATTGAAGGATTTTATTAGTATCGCTACGGATTTAATAATTTTTCTTAAGAAATCGATTGAAATCGATTGTTAATTACTTTCTATAAATCAATTAATCCTCATCACTATGAGTATCAATTCTAAATGAAATAAAGCTATTATTTATATAATTAAACTTTTTTAAGCAAAAAAAAGAGACTGTTTTACAGTCTCTTTTTAATTATTAAGATTAAAAGAATTATTCTATTATAATTCTCTTTACTTCTTTTTTGTCTCCATCTTGAACAGTCACAAGATAAACACCAGCTTGAACATTAGCTAATTCAATGTTTTGAGAGAATAAACCGGTGTTTCCATAGGTGTTTTTAGAAATCAATCTTCCTCTCATATCGTGAACAGAAATTGCAATTTCATTATTAGTATTCGAATCAAACTGAACCGTAAAGTTCCCTGTGTTTGGATTTGGATACAACGTGAAGTTAGTTAATGAATTATCTACTACTGCTAGGGGTGAAGCCATAGCACATATATTTAAACTCCAACTGTTTATGGCGCCTCCATCTTCATTATAAGGATCTAAAACTTTTAACTTCCAGATACCGTTTATTGGCTGCCCATTAAATCCTGATAGTAGCTGAAGGGGCTTAATAGTACCTGAAATGGCTGGATTAGTAGCACAAGCTAAAGTACTTCCCGAATCATCAAAAGTTGCAATGATATCAAGTAAAGAAGCATTAGTACAAGGTCTTGATACCAATTGAATCTCTGTACCTGTAGGACTAATTAATGATACAGTCATGTCATTTACCCAAGTATGACTAATGTCGACAGTTACATTTACATCGGAAACCAAATTGGCAGAAGTTAAATTAATGGATGAATAAAAAGGGGTTGTATTGGCAACAATAGGAATGTTAACTGGGGTATCAGTAGCATTTTGGGTTAAACAAATCAATTGACCAGTAGTAAATCTAAATGTTGGGCTATAAGTTCCCGAACAATCTGGGTTTCTTGGCATTACTCTCCAGTGATAATCAGTAGCTTGTGATAAATTTATAGCCGTGTAGGAATTTGTTGTAACATTTACACTTCTTACTATTGTTGTAAAAAATGGAGTCGTAGCAATTTGAACATCATAACTTGTTGCCGCTGCATTTGACGGCCATGTTAAGTTAACCGATCCTGGGCTAAGAGCTACAGTTAAATTTGCAGGGCTTGTTAATGCTTGTGCCCCAAAATTTGAATTAAAAATTTCTATATAAAAAGTAGCCGTTTTTACAGTTGCTCCAGAAGTCGCCGTAATATTTATAGGAGCTAATCCAACCGCTGAATTATTAGCTGCAGCAACCGTCATTGTTACCGTTCCACTAGCTGACATTGTAGATGGAGCAAAAGTAGCCGTAATTCCAGCCGGTAAACCGGTGGCAGTAAAAGTGGTTGTTCCAGTAAATCCACCATAAGTAGTATAAGGGATTGTATATACAGCGCTACTTCCTTGGCAAGCTTGTTTATTTTGTTGTTCTGCTACACCATTATAGGCAATGGCAAAACTTGAAGTTGGTGCATTAATTGAAAAATTTTCATTTGAAATATCAAAGAAAACATGTTTATAACCTCGAACCATAATTCGGTTTCTTGTTCCTATAGCATTAGGTACAGTGATCGTAGCAGCTCCATTATTTGGCACTTTACTAGCTAATTGAACTGGATAGGTATAACCCCCATCGGTTGATAAAAAGATATCTACATAGGCTGCATTAATTCCATTTGCTGTTGTTCCTGCAACTGCCCATGTAACCGTTTGATTAGTCCCTACAACCCAAGAAACAGCAGTATTGGGTGCGTTTACTACGAATGGTCCAGCAGCAGAAGTCACATTAACTTTCATGTCTGTATAATTAGTTTGACCCACTTTTACAGGTGCTGTAGCACTATATGGCGCATTATCTCTAACTGTTAATCTAAAATTTAATACTCTTGAAACCGAACTTAATGCTTCGGAAAGCATACCTGAATCACCACCAACTTGACTTGTTGTGTTAGAATTAGCAACTATACTTTCAATTTTTGGAAAATACCTTGACGGGGAAGCTGTAGGGCTCCATGACAAGAAATTTGGGCCTGTAGTTTTTGTTTCACTAGCATTGCTATTGATACCTGTATTAGCTCCACCATCATCATTTTGCTCCCAGCAATAGGTTAAAGCATCTGTTTCATCCGCATCTGTTGCAACTCCTGTTAAAACAAATGGGGTGCTGAATGGAATGGTATAATCGCTTACTGGTTGAATCACCGGGGTAGCATTATCAACCAAATTGGTAGAAACAATACAAGTTCTACCTGCTAAATTATTTTGAATTTGTTCTATTGAAGCTGCATGAAAAATATCTATGGAGTGAGCAGCAACGTCTTCATTTGTAATTCCGGCATACCCCATAATGGTTACACCTGAACCTACTTCTTTATTTACCCCAGCTCCTTCATTAGAATTTGAAAAAGTATGATTGGCACCCATTTGATGTCCCATTTCATGAACCACATAATCAATATCAAAGGTGTCTCCAGATGGAATTCCGTTTGAAGGCGAAGTAATACCTCTTCCTTTAGTAGATCCTGTCCCTGCAGCTATACCGTCAACACATATACAACCAATACATCCAGCGTTACCTCCACCACCTGTTTTTCCAAACATGTGCCCTATGTCATAGGCAGCATTATTTGATGTTAACGGAGTTCCTACACCTGTCAAGGTCGTATTTAAGGCAATTTGCAATTGAGTATTCCAGCTTGCCATAGTAGTATATGGATCTGAAGAAGCTATATAATATATAACATTAGTAGTACTTGCAACTAAATTCATGTGAACCCCTAAATCTTTTTCATAAACTCCGTTACAGCGAGTTAAAGTATTGTTGAATGCAGCTAAAACCAATCCTGCTTGGGAAGCACTTGTAGCACCAAAATAATTGGCATATTCTGCATTACATGAAAGCGCCAAACGCATTACTTTTAATTGACCTGCATTAGACTGAACCGAGTTTGATCCTATTGCAGATCTTGAGGTTGTTTCTATAACCGCCTTTTCTTCTGCGGTAGAACATGTCCAACCTGCATTCTTATTTCTTTGAGATTTAAAAACGGCATAAACTGTGTGATCTTCAGAATAGGGCTCAATAAATTCATTTTCTCTATCGGTTCTAAAAACAATAGTTTGAATTCCTTGAGGAGAAATACTAAGCTTTAAAGTAGCATATCTATCGGTAATACCTTTCCCAGAATAGGCTCTAATTTCAGGATATTTAGCTTGTAATTCAGCATCGAAATTAGAAGCCTCATTTACTTCAAACAATTCAATTTGACCGTCAGCATTTGGCAATGAAATTATAGTAGTGGATTTATCTGCATTATTAAGTATTGAAAATAATTCTTGTCTTAAGAGAGTACTATTTAAATCAAATAATTGAAATACTTTAGGAAAATTATCCCTAGTTGCAGACTTGTCAACAGCTATTTTTTCAGAATTGTTGTTGTGTCTCGACCAAACTAATTTGTTTTGTGAGTTTACATTAATAAAAAATAATGTAAGAGTTAAAGTGAAAAGTAATTTTTTTGTCATTATTGAAGGTTTTTAATAAAAAAATAGTGGGTAAATATAAATATTTATTTTAGATTATTATTTAAAATTAAAAAAAAGGAACGGTACTATTTCTAATAAATAGTACAATTTATTTGAGATCAGCAATTAAATCAATCGTTATACCATATTTAAAATAAAAATTAATATTCATTTTTTAATTTAATAGTTCAACAAATTAGAAAATAAAATAGATTCGAATATTAATACTGAAATACGATTTATTCCTATAAATTTGCAAAAAAATAATTGAAGCCTTGAAAGTTTTTTCCTCAATATGCGAATTTAATTCTACAAAAAAGACAATAGTTACCATTGGAACTTTTGACGGAGTACATATTGGACACCAAAAAATAATTGAAAAACTAACCCAAGAAACTAATAATGCTGATTGTGAGAGTTTGATTCTTACATTTTTTCCTCATCCAAGGATGGTTTTACACGAAACTTCTTCAATCAAATTATTAAATTCCATAAATGAAAAAACCAGTTTGCTAGATAAAATGAGATTGGATAATTTAGTTATTCATCCATTTGATAGGGAATTCTCCAATTTATCGGCTGAAGAATTTGTAAAAACCATTTTAGTTGACACCTTCAATATACAAAAAATTATCATTGGTTACGATCATCGTTTTGGCAAAAATAGATCCGCAAATATGGATGATTTAATTGAGTTTGGTGAGAAATATGGTTTTGAGGTCGAGCAAATTTCTGCTCAAGAAGTTGATTCTGTTTCTGTGAGTTCTACTAAAATCAGAGACGCTATTGCAAATGGAACTATGAGCATAGCCAATGAATATTTAGGTTACGACTATTTATTATCTGGTAAAATTATTCAGGGTAAACAATTGGGAAGAACCATCGGATTTCCAACTGCCAATATAAAAATAAAAGAAAATTATAAGTTAATTCCGAAAAATGGAGTTTACATAGTTAATAGCGTTATCCAAGGAAAAACAGTTTTCGGAATTATGAATATTGGATTAAACCCTACAGTTAATGGAGAGGATTTATCAATTGAGGTTCATTTTCTAAACTTTAATGCCGATTTATACAACACTGAAATTACAGTTTCGGTGATGGATAGAATTCGAGACGAGAAGAAATTTACATCTATCAATTTATTAAAATCCCAAATTCAAGAGGATAAAAATTATGCTATTTCGTATATTGATAAATTAGTTTAATTACCATTTAATTATAGCGCTTGCCCAAGTAAATCCACTCCCAAAAGCAGCTAAAACAACCGTGTCTCCAGATTTAATTTTCCCTAATTCCCAAGCTTCAGTCAAAGCAATTGGAATAGATGCTGCAGTAGTGTTTCCATATTTTTGAATATTATTATACACTTGGTCATCCGTTAAACCAAATTTCTTTTGAATAAACTGAGCGATTCTCAAATTTGCTTGATGAGGAATCAACATATCAATATCTGAAACGCTTAAATTATTGGCTTCCAAGCCTTCATTTATTACTTCACTAAAACGAACTACAGCATTTTTAAAAACAAACTGGCCGTTCATGTAGGGAAAATAACTTTCGTCATTAGGATCAAGGTCTGCAACTATATCAGTAACCCATCTACTTCCCATTCCTGGTGCTTTAAGTATTAATTCTTCGGCATGAATTCCTTCCGAATGTAAATGGGTTGACAAAATTCCTTTAGATAAATCTTCTTCCCGACTTACAATTGCTGCTCCCGCTCCATCTCCAAAAATCACTGAAACGTTGCGCCCTCTTGTGGTCATGTCTAATCCTGTAGATTGAACTTCGGAACCTATTACTAGTATATTTTTGTACATCCCCGTTTTTATATACTGATCAGCAACCGATAAAGCGTATACAAATCCGGAACATTGGTTTCTAACATCCAAAGCACCCACGGTTTTTAATCCTAAATCCCTTTGCACTAAAACTCCAGGTCCCGGGAAATAATAATCGGGGCTTAGCGTTGCGAATACTATAAAATCAATCTCATCTTTTGAAATTCCAGCTCTTTCAATTGCAATTTTCGCGGCTTTTACACCCATTGAAGTGGTCGTATCTTCCCCTTTTATTATGTGTCGTCGCTCTAAAATTCCGGTTCTCTCTTGAATCCACTCATCATTAGTATCAATAATTTTAGATAAATCATCATTAGTTACGGTATTGGAAGGGACATAAAAACCCAATCCTGAAATTTTAGAATGATACATGGTATTACGTTTAAAATTTGAAAAACATTCAAAGTTAGTTTTATTTTATATGACTTAATAAAACTTCTGAATTTATTTTTAATTCACAATTGTGTTCAAAAAAAATGACGTTATTATTGGCTTCAGATTGAATTAAATAGTGGCTTCCTTTAAAAAAAGAGTGCACGACTTTAACTTTAAATATTCCCGATTCGGTAATTTTTAATTGGTGTGGAAATAATAAGATAGTTTCATCTTCACCATCAATTTCAACTAATTGTGATAATTTAAGTTCGTTAACATCCCCATAAAGAGAGGCTACATATTTATTAATTGGATGCTTATATAATTGAATTGATTTTTCTTTAATGACTAGATTTCCATTATTTAAAACAATGGTTTCATCAGCAAATGAAAGTGAATCAGAGCTGTCATGTGTGGCAACTAAACAAGTAATCTCTTTTGACTTTAAATAAGAAAAGAGTTTTCTTCGAAGTGAATTTTTTCTAAAATTATCAATTTGACTAAAGGGCTCGTCCAGCAATAATACTTCTGGTTCTAAGGCCAATACTTTTGCCAAAGCCACCCTTTGCTGCTGACCACCGCTAAGAAATTTCGCTTTAACATTAGAATATTCTGTCATTTCGACAATTTCTAATAATTCATTGATACGGTTTTGCTTTATTTCAGAATAGATATTAGAAAGGTATTTACCCACATTTTCGGCAACCGTAATATAAGGCATCAAATCAAAATCTTGAGCAAGGTATTTCATGTAGGGCATTCCGGGAATTAAATGAAATTTAGGTCCTAAAACCTCATTTTCATTCCAAAATATCTGACCTTGATCTAAATCATATAACCCATAAATCAATTTTAAGAGCGTACTTTTTCCACATCCACTTTCGCCAATAATGGCAAAATTCTGACCTTTATTAACTGAAAAATTGATGTTTTTTATGACTTCATTTTTGTCATAACTAAAAGTAATATTTTTGACTTGAAGCATAAATGCATGAATAAATTAAAACTAAACTTTAACCTCAGGGGTCCAAAAATGCTTTTCTAAATCAACAATTTGATTATCAATCACAATTATTCCTTCGCTTTCTAGAAGTTGTTGCATCAAATTGGTTCCGTCAAAATGGTGTTTTCCAGTTAAAAGTCCTTTTCGATTAACTACTCGATGAGCTGGAACATCTTCCAAATTATGAGAAGCATTCATAGCCCAGCCAACCATTCTAGCAGACCGTGCTGCTCCAAGAACTTTAGCTATGGCACCGTAGGAGGTCACCTTCCCATAAGGAATCTGACGAGCCACTGCATAAACTCTCTCAAAAAAATTCTCATTTATATCTGGCATTATTAAGTCAATTAAGTCGTAATCAGTTTAAAAAAAGTGACTAATGAAACCAATCCTGTTATGGTTCCAATAATATAATTTCCATTTTTAATCAAGTAATCGCTTTTACTTTGATGGTATTTAAAATAGAGAATATACAAATAAAAAATAGTAAATGACCCAATACCAACTCCAGAAACAAACGAATAAACCTTTAAGGAATTAAAGTAAAAAAGTCCAAAAGAGGATAAACTGATGCTCACAAATACGTAAAATGGGATTGGAAATATATTTAAACCGGAAAGCAGCATTCCAAGGAAAAACCGATTTGATTTACTGTGAAGTCTTATTTCTTGTTTCTCTTTTTTAGGTTTTTTAGCAGTCCAAAATAGAAATATCGTAATTGCTAAAAATAAAAATAATCCAATTTCTTGAAGTAAGGTTATGATGTCATGGCGACTGGAAATAAATTTAGCAAATTGAATCGCAACATATGTTTGAAATAAAACAATAACCGTTGCCCCAATTGCAAAAGAAATCGCTTCATTTCTTCCATCAACTATGCTCACTTTTGCGGCAGTCATATTGATTAAACCAGGAGGTAAAATTCCTATAACTGCTATTGCAAAACCTAATATAAGGGGAAATAAAAAGTCCAAATTTTATTTTATTTTAAAACGAATATACGTAATTGCTTTATTAATTTCTAAATACTGTTTTTCATAAAAAGTCTGCAATCCAGTAACCTCCTCAGGACTTCCTTCATTTACATATACATTATGATTTGAATAAATCACCTCGTGGCCTTCACCATGAAGCAATCCTAAAGTATAACCATGCATGAATTCACTATCTGTTTTTAAGTTGATAATTCCTTCCGGTTTTAGTACTTTTTTATACAATTTCAAAAATTCAGAATTGGTCATTCTATGTTTGGTACGCTTGTATTTTATTTGAGGATCTGGGAAAGTAATCCAAATCTCATCGACTTCATTTTCATTAAATATATGATTTATTAATTCGATTTGGGTACGAATAAAAGCTACATTTTTTAATCCATTTTCCACTGCAGTTTTAGCACCCCGCCAAAAACGAGCGCCTTTAAGATCAATTCCGATGAAATTCTTATTCGGATACTTTTCTGCCAAACCAACAGAATATTCTCCTTTACCACATCCTAATTCTAAGACAATAGGATGGTTGTTTTTAAAATAATCTTGATTCCATTTTCCTTTTAATGAAAACTGATCTGAAACTACTTCTTCTCTTGTAGGTTGGAAAACATTACCAAATGTATCATTTTCTTTAAACCTTTTTAACTTGTTTTTGCTTCCCACAGTTACAGTATTTTTTTGCAAAAATAAGTAATAAAATAGGATTAAATTAGATTTTACGCCTCTAATTCTTCCCGTTTTTGAAGGGTAAATGAAAATTGAGATCCTTTTCCGAGTTCGCTTTGAATAATTATTTTTTCGTTATGTGCTTCTATAATATGCTTCACGATAGCCAAGCCAAGTCCTGAACCACCTTCATTTCTCGAACCACTTTTATCGACTCTAAAGAATCTTTCAAATAATCTAGGAATGTATTTTGCATCAATACCTTCACCATTATCTCTAATATCTATTTGAATTCTATTGTTTACTTCTTCAAAACCAATTTCTGTAGATCCACCCGATTTACCATATTTAATTGAATTTTCAATTAGATTGGTTACCACCTGCTGAATTTTTTCATAATTACCTAGCACAAAAATAGGTTTGGTGTACTTATCGTCAAATGTCATTAAGATGTCCTTTTTATTGGCTTTCATTTCCAATAAATCCATTACATTCTGAATTAGTGGAACGATATCAAAAGAGGTCATTGTTATCGGTTCATCAGATATTTCAAGTTTTGATATGGTATCTAAATCTTCTACAATGTATATTAATCTTTCAACTCCGTTTAAAGCTCTAGCCAAGTATTTTTTTCTTATTGTTTTATCTTTAAAACCGCCATCAAGTAGCGTAGATACATAACCTTGGACTGTAAAAAGTGGCGTTTTTAATTCGTGAGAAATGTTTCCTAAAAATTCTCTGCGGTATTCTTCACGAACTTTTAAAGCTTCGATTTCTAATTTTTTGTCAGAGGCAAATTTAGAAACCTCTCTAGAAATAATATTTAAATCGGTAGCCGAGGATTTATTAATAATGGTTGATGATTCTAAAAAAGAAAAATCATCGTAAATCTTTTTTACTTTTTGAAAGATAAAAAGCTGCACTTTTATAGTAAGTAAAATAAAAGAACTTAAGGCAACCAAAATTGCAAAAATCAAGCAAAATAAAAAGGAAAATTGATGAAAAAAATAGGTTAAAATACCTACCAGCAAAGTAGCAAAAAAGGTTATTTGCAATGCTGTGATAAACGCAAATCGAAAAGTTTCTTTATTATTTAAGTTCATTTATACCTCAAACTTGTAACCTACCCCTTTTATAGTTTTAAAAAAATCATCTCCAATTTTTTCTCTTAATTTTCTAATGTGAACATCGATTGTTCGGCCTCCAACAACCACATCATTACCCCAAACTTTATCTAAAATTTCTTCTCTTTTAAATACTTTTCCGGGCTTGGTAGCCAATAGGTAAAACAATTCAAACTCTTTACGTGGTAAAACAATTTCGATATTATCTTTAACTATTTTATACTCTTCGCGATTAATTTCTATGCCGCCAACATTGAGTGTTTCAGAATCTATTTCGGTTTCTTTTAAACGTCGTAAAAGTGCTTTTACTTTACTTATTAATAATTTTTGCTTGATAGGTTTAGTGATATAGTCATCTGCACCCGCGTCAAAACCAGCTACTTGAGAATAATCTTCACTTCTCGCAGTCAGGAAAGTGATAATTACATTACTTAATTCTGGAATTTTACGAATGTTTTCACAGGCTTCCATACCATCCATTTCGGGCATCATAACATCCATAATGATCAAATGAGGGAGGACTTTTTTAGCTTTTGCAATAGCCTCTTTACCATTTACAGCGGTAGTAATTTGGTAGCCTTCTTGAGATAAATTATATCCTACAATTTCTAGGATATCTGCATCATCGTCAACTAATAGAATTCGAATGTCTTTCTTCTTCATAATGCAAAAATAAATCAATTATAAATATAAATGTAAATATAAAACAATTCAAAAATACAATTCACCATAAATAATTTTAGTGATGATTTGGTAACACTAAAAAAACAATTCATTAATATTAAGAATTTTAATTCTGACCATAAAAAAAGCCCTGCTAGGCAGGGCTTTTTTATAATATCTCAATAAAATTATCTTTTGATTACTCGGAAAGATTTAGAAATTTCACCTTGTTTCAATACTATGATATACATTCCAGATTGGTAGTTAGAACCAAATTCTTGATTGTTTACCTCATTGTAACTTAATTTATGAGATTCCATTAATCTTCCTGTTAAATCGTAAGCGTTCAAACTTACTTCATCCGTACTTGTGGATTCAAAACCTAATCTGAAGCTAGTGCTGAATGGGTTTGGGTATGATTTCAAAGATGCATTAGCAATTGGGCTAAAAGTTTCAGTTCCTAAAAATGATAATCCACCTCCTGTTGCTGCAATTGAAGAGCTTCCTGGTCTGTAATCTAATCCAGTATAAACACTTCCATCAGCAGTGTTGTATGGCAATACTAAGATTCCAGCATTAGTTATTGGCGTTGCTAAACCTGTATTGTTTGAAGCATTAAACCAGTTGGCAATATTGAAACTTGCATTGTTATTACTTGTACTCACTTGAACAATTTTAGCGGTAGTAGTAA
>CANHHG010000066.1 GCA_947460615.1 Bacteroidota bacterium | reverse complement strand
TTTCAATTTCAGAAAACTCCTTTTCCATTAGTATTTATTTGAGAGTGTAAAGATATAAATTGTTTAACTAATTTCAATAATAGTTAAACAAAATATTTATTATTTTAAATGTAAATTTGCAATTCAATCTTTTTCAAATGCACAAACATTTTATTTTAAACAAACCGTATGGTTATTTAAGTCAATTTAAATACCAATTAAAACGGAATAAAAAGTTGCTAGGTGAACTGTACGATTTTCCTCAAGGCACAATGGCAATTGGTCGTTTAGATGAAGATTCTGAAGGATTAATTTTACTAACTACCGACGGGATGATGAGTGAATTAGTACGTAGTAAAAAAGTAGACAAAGAATATTTCGTTCAAGTAGATGGAATTATTACCCAGGAGGCGATTGATAAAATTCAAAATGGAGTTGAAATAGGATTTAAAGGAACCAAATATAAAACCAAACCATGTAAGGCATTTATAATTTTTGATACACCTGATTTTGGGGAAAGAGGAAAAAAGATTCGAGATGAACGTCATGGTCCTACCTCTTGGGCTTCGATTACTTTAAATGAAGGAAAATTTCGACAGGTTAGAAAAATGACTTCTGCAGTTGGTTTTCCGACGTTGAGATTGGTAAGAATTAGAATAGGTAATGTATATTTGAATAATTTAAAATCGGGAGAAGTTAATGAAATAGCAGATTCTCTAATCTTAAATCTAAATTCTTAAATTTAAATCAATATGTTGAACATTGTTTTAGTAGAACCAGAAATACCAAATAATACTGGAAACATTGGAAGATTATGTGTAGGAACCGGAAACAGATTGCATTTAATACATCCATTTGGATTTCAAATTACGGATAAGAACTTGAAGCGCTCAGGTTTGGATTATTGGGTACACTTGGATTGGAAAGAATATCAAAATACTGAAGATTGGATTGCTCAAATCACCGATAAATCTCGAGTTTTTTTATTTAGTTCACATGCTAAAAAGTCGTATTTGAAAGAAAGTTATCAAGACGGAGATTGGTTGGTTTTTGGAAAGGAAAGTGTGGGTTTGAGCGACACTATTTTATGTCAATTTACGAATCACTTAACAATCCCTATTTCTCCTTTAGTACGAAGTTATAATTTAGCAAATTCAGTTGCATTTGCCATTGGCGAAGCAAAAAGACAAATTGAATTTTAAAACTATTGAACCACAAACTTTCCTTTTTCACTATCAAAAACGATGTGCTCGTCCTTGAACAAAGTATTAAAATCGCCTTTTGAAATAAAATTACAAGGTTGGTCTTGAGCTACATTCTCATTTGTCATAATTATCATTTCATCACTAATTTGAATCGCCATATCGATATCATGAGTTGAAAATAAGATGCACTTATTGGTTTCTTTTGCTAATTTTTTAAGGAGTTTAAACAAGCTGACTTTGTGTAATAAATCCAGGTGGGTAGTAGGTTCATCTAAAATAATCAAAGGAGTATCTTGCGCTAATGCTCTTGCTACTAATACATTTTGAAGCTGTCCATCGCTAATTTCGTAATGTTTTTTATCTGCAAATGAAGTGATTTGTGTCAGCTCCATTGCTTCATTGATTTTAGAAATATCGTTGTCCGATAAATTTCCCAACCAATTGGTATAAGGTTGGCGGCCTAAGGCTATAATTTCGAATACAGTTAAGTTACTTGGTGGTAGTTTTTCAGTTAATACAATACTTAGATTTTGTGCCAATGAAACAGAATCAAATTCTGAAATATTTTTACTATTTAAAATAACATTTCCGGATAGGGGAGGTTGAATTCCGATTAATGTTCGTAATAAAGTAGATTTACCAATTCCGTTTGCCCCAACTAAAGCAATTAATTCTCCTTTCTTTAATCTCAAATTAATGTTAGAGGCAATAGTTTTAACTTCCTTGTTAGAGGAATAACCAACGCTTAAATTGGAAGTGGTTAAAATAGGAGTATTAATATCCATTAACTGAAATTAGAATTTCAAAAGTACAAATTAGGGACTAATTATTTAATATTAATTCTTTTTCAAGATTTTATATTCTTCGTAACATTCGCTAATGGCATCCATAATTTGAAGATCATTAGCAGTTTTTATGAATGATTCGGAGTAATTACAACGACCTAAAATTTCAGGAATATCTTTTTTATCAATACCTAAAAGTACTGAAATTGTTTCACGATCAAATTTAGAGGCCAATAAATTTCTTACGGTATCGTCTTTCTTTAAGCTTTTCAATCGTTTTAATTCTTTTGGCTTTTTTCCGAAGAAATTGTATAACATATCGGCGGGATTAAATATAGAACCCATTACTTTACTAAAGGCGCCTGGAGAATATTCACCAGCTTCATAACCTTGCTGTAAACCAGAAATACTGTATCTGTAATTTTCTTTTGTAGGAATTAATTTTGAATCGACTTCTAAATAACCCGTTAAGTCATAGGGGCGAACAACTACTTCTTCAAGTGCAATGGCGTTTTCAGTTAATTGAATTTTGGTAGTTTTAATTTTAAACCAGTCGTTGGTCACTCTGATTTTTATGGATTTAAAACCAATAAGGGAAATGTGTAGGGTATCGGTAACGCTAACTTCTAATTCGAATTTACCATTCGAGTCTGAAACTGTACCTCTTACTTTATTAATATTAATGATGTTAACATTAGATAATGGAAGTTGGTTGCTATAGTTTACAATAGTTCCAAAAACTTTTTGTGTTGGAGTTGTTTCTTGCGAAAAAACGATGTTTTTAGCGAATAATATAAAAAAGAAAACTACAAAATATCTCATTTCTGGATTTAAAACTCTAAAAGTAATAAAACACGAAAGATATTCTGTAGTTTATTCTTATAATTATAAGAAAATTAACAAATTATGTTAGCTTTTTCTAGGTCTTCTTTCTCTTGGAGCGTCCCCAAAACCTTCAGATCTTCTAGGTGCTCTTTCAGAAGAACCTTCAGTTCTAGGTGTTCTTTCAGATGAAAACCCTCCGGTTCTTGGTGCAGCACTTCTTCCGCCAAAACCACCTTCTCTTGGAGCAGCAGTTCTTCTTCCAAAACCACCTTCTCTTGGAGCTGAATTACGATCGCTTCTGAAACCGCCTGAGCTTTCTCTTCTAGGTGCGAAATTTTCTTCTCTTCTTGGAGAAGAACTTCTTCCTCCTCCAAATCCGCCAGAATTTCTTCCATTATGGTCACGTCTTCCGCCACCATCATTTTTAGAAATTTCAACATTAATTCTACGACCTTCTAATTGAACATTATTTAAAATATCCATTACTTTGTCAGTATGTTCCGGTTCAGTGTTGAAGAAAGAGAATCCTTCTTTTACATCTACTTTAAATACATCATCACGACCAAGATCTAATGTTTCTTTCAAATAATCTTTCAAAGACATCCAGTCGAAATTATCTCTTGAACCGATGTTTACAAAATAACGAACTGCTCCATTGTTATTAAATTCTCTTGAAGCTCCCTCACCATCATTACGATCTCGTCTCTCAGAACTTGAAGATTGATTGGAAATATCTCTATTTTTTTTGTAATAAGCGATGAAACGGTTAAATTCCACAGAAACCATTTTCTTGATTAATTCTTCTTTCGTTAAACCTTCAAGAACATTGTTAATTGCTGGTAAATAGTTGTCAATTTCGTGATCTACTTCTGTATCTTTAATTTTATTAGCTAAATGCAACAATTGGATTTCGCAGATTTCGATTCCTGATGGAATTGATTTTTCTTCAAATTTTTGTTTGATAATTCTTTCGATAGAAGAAATTTTACGCAATTCACTTTTTGTTACAATTACAATAGAAGTCCCTAATTTCCCGGCTCTACCTGTACGGCCTGAACGGTGATTGTAGGTTTCAATTTCATCCGGTAATTGATAATTAACTACGTGAGTAATGTTGTCCACATCAATTCCACGCGCTGCAACATCAGTAGCAACCAACATTTGGATTTGTCTCCCTCTAAAAGATTTCATCACTCCATCACGTTGCGCTTGAGATAAATCTCCGTGCAAAGCGGCGGCGCTATAACCATCTTCAATTAATTTTTCAGCAACTGCTTGAGTGTCCCGTTTTGTTCTACAAAAAACAACTGAAAAAATATCTGGATTGGCATCGGCTAATCTTTTTAAAGCTTCGTAGCGATCTCTAGCATTAACTAAATAAAATTCGTGTGAAACGGTTGCAGAACCAGAATTCTTAGTTCCAACGGTAATTTCTTCGGGATTGTGCATGAATTGTTTTCCAATTCTTGCTACTTCAGCAGGCATAGTTGCAGAAAACAACCAAGTGCTTTTTTCGTCTGGAGTAGTTGATAAAATGTTTACAATGTCTTCATAGAATCCCATGTTTAACATTTCATCTGCTTCGTCAAGTATGCAATAATTAATTTGAGAAATGTTTACCAAACCTCTATTAATCATGTCTTGCATTCTTCCTGGAGTAGCCACAATAATTTGTGCTCCTCTTTTTATGTCTCTCGCTTGTTCTGTAATGCTAGCTCCACCGTAAACTGCTACCACATTAATACCTTTTTCGTATTTTGAGTAGTTTTTAAGTTCGTTGGTAATCTGCAAACACAATTCGCGTGTTGGAGATAAAATTAATGCTTGTGTATTTCTGTTGTCAGCATCAATTTTCTGAATGACTGGAAACCCAAATGCTGCCGTTTTCCCTGTCCCTGTCTGAGCCAACGCAACTAAATCTGTGTCTTTTTCCAATAATAGGGGAATCGCTTTCTCCTGTACTTCGGTCGGATTTTCAAATCCTAGATCTAAAATCGCCTTCAGTAACGATTCACTTAATCCTAATTGTTCAAATTTATTCATATAGTATTTTAAATATTTTGCAAAAGTACGGCTAATATTTGTTAATAACTAATTGAAATCGTAGAATTGATATTTTATTAATAATTGATAATCAGTATTTTATATTTTAAATTTTATATTTTACAATTTAACAAGAAATAAATTGTTAATAAATAGGTCGAATTAATATTTGAAATAATATAAAGTTTATACTTTTTGAAGAAATTTTAAAAGCATTTTTGTTGCTTTTCCTCGGTGGCCAATTTCATTTTTTACTTCTAATGCAAGTTCAGCAAATGTATTTTCATAACCGTAAGGTTTAAAAATAGGATCGTAACCAAACCCTCCGGTTCCCATTTTTTCTAAAGTAATTTCCCCTGATACAATTCCAGTAAAAAGATTTTGTTTTCCTTCAAAATTAAGCGCTATTACTGTTTTAAATTGGGCTTTTCGATTTGATTTATCTAGTAATTCTCGTAATAATAGATCCATATTATCGTTTGAATTCCTCTGTTCACCTGCATATCTTGCTGAGTAAACACCGGGTTTTCCATTAAGCGATTCTACTTCAAGTCCTGTATCATCAGCAAAACAACAAAACCCATATTTTTCACTTATATAATTTGCTTTCATAATTGCATTTCCTTCAATTGTGTTTGCAGTTTCAGGAATTTCTTCGAAACACCCGATACTCTCTAAACTTAAAATTTGGATGGTGTCAGGAAGCATACTTTGAATCTCCTGTATTTTATTTTTATTATTTGATGCAAATACTATTTTCATATCATCATTTTAAAAATGATTAGCTTTTTTAACTAACTATAAAAAAACCACTTCAATTTAAAGTGGTTAAATTTATCATACAAGATCAATTTTCTTGGATTTAAAAATCAATAACAATCCGATGATAATAAATGGAATGCTTAGCCATTGGCCTGTTGAAAATGTTCCGAGATCACTTTCAAAACCACCTTGACTTTCTTTTAAAAATTCGACTACAAAACGCACCGACCACAGCATTATTAAAAACATACCTAATAAATACCCTTGCTTTTCTCGAGCATCTGTTTTCCAATACATATAAAATAATGTTGCAAAAACAAAAATATAACAGATTGATTCGTACAACTGCGTTGGATGTTTTGCTGGTACTTGCTCTAATAAATTTGTAAATTGAGGATTCGTTGCAATCGCATTATAAGCCTCTTTTGGGTTTGGAATTTTGGTTGCATTTACAACTTCTCTAGGACTATAATAATCTTTAATAAATTTAATTCCTAAAGAGGAAGTAGTATCGTGTCCAATTATTTCTGAATTGAAAAAGTTCCCTATTCTTACAAATACGGCACCACTTGCTACAGGAATTACTACACGGTCTAAAACCCACAAAAGCGGTCTTTTCATTATTTTTTTACTAAAGAAATACATGGCAAGAATAATCCCAATTGCAGCTCCATGACTCGCTAATCCTTGAAACCCCGTGAATTCAAAATTAGGTGAAAAACGGAATGGTAAAAGTATTTCGGCTAAATGATTTCTGAAATATTCCCAATCATAAAAGAAAACGTGACCTAGTCGTGCTCCTAATAGCGTGGCAAAAACAGTCCAAATAAATAAAGAATCAAGTTTTTCTATCGATTCATTTTCACGTTCAAATATTTTTTTCATGAGGTACCAGCCTAAACCAAAGGCAATTACAAACATTAAGCTGTAATATCGAATCATAAAAAAACCTAAATCAATGCCTTCTGAAGGATTCCAAACCATGATAGAAATGTGTTTATTAGTTATTTATTGGTAAAAATAGATAAAATAGTAGAATAAAATTAAATTGAATTAATGATTGTGTAAACCTTTTTTTGGAACTGGATCATAACCACTTTTTCCCCAAGGATTACAAGATATTATTCTCTTCATTCCAAGATAACCCCCATAAAATAAACCATGAATTTTCAATGCTTCTAAAAAATAGGAGGAACACGTAGGTTCAAATCGACATGCGGAAGGCGTAAAAGGTGAAATAGCTGTTTGATAAAAACGGATTAAAAGTACTAGTGGAAAAATAAGTATTTTGGATAAAGACATATTTTAAAATTATTAGACTGTAAAAGAGGTTCCTTCTTTACCGTCTTTTAATTGAATTCCAATTGCCATTAATTGATCCCTAATTTGATCTGACATTGCAAAATCTTTATTGGCACGCGCCTGATTTCTCATTTCAATCAACATTTTAACGACACCTTCCAATTTTTCATTATTATTTCCAACTGCCTTTTCATCTTCTAATCCTAAAACATCGAAAACGAAGCCATTCATTAATGTAGAAAAAGAATCTAAATCACTTTGTGTTAATGTTTCTTTATTGTCTTTTAATAAATTGATAAATCGTACGCCTTCAAATAATTGAGCTATTAAAATAGGACTATTAAAATCGTCATTCATTGCATCATAACAGGTCGCTGCCCAATTTAAAATGGATAGGGTAGAGGTTGAACTTGCATTGATATCTTTTAATCCATCGATGGCTTCCATCAATCTAAAATAACCTTTTTCGGCGGCTAAAATAGCATCATTTGTAAAATCAAGATTACTTCGATAATGGGCTTGTAACATGAAAAACCGGGTTACACTAGGAGAAAAAGCCTTACTTAAAATAGTGTTTTCACCGGTTATAATTTCCATGGGTAAAATATTATTCCCAGTAGATTTCGCCATTTTCTTACCATTCAAAGTAAGCATATTGGCATGCATCCAATAGTTCACTGGAGTATGTCCGGTACAAGCTTCATTTTGCGCAATTTCACATTCGTGATGTGGGAATTTTAAGTCCATTCCACCACCATGAATATCAAAATGATTACCTAAATATTTGGTACTCATAGCGGTGCATTCTAGGTGCCAACCTGGAAATCCATCGCTCCAAGGAGATGGCCATCTCATTATGTGTTGTGGTTCTGCTTTTTTCCAAAGGGCAAAATCTTGAGGATTTCTTTTATCAGATTGTCCGTCAAGCTCTCTTGTATTGGCAAGCATATCATCAATATTTCTCCCACTCAACTTACCGTAATTGTGGGTTTCATTGAATTTTACTACATCAAAATATACCGATCCATTGGCAACATAACCAATTCCATTATCTATAATACTTTTGATAATTGCAATTTGCTCAATAATGTGTCCGGTTGCAGTTGGTTCAATACTTGGAGGTAAAAAATTATACAATTTCAAAACATTGTGAAAATCAACCGTGTAGCGTTGGACAATCTCCATGGGTTCTACCTGATCTAAACGTGCTTTTTTGGCAATTTTATCTTCGCCTTCATCTACATCATCCACAATATGACCAACATCAGTAATATTCCGAACATATCGTACTTTGTATCCTAAATGTTTTAAATATCTGAAAATTACGTCAAAAGACATAAAAGTTCTAACATTTCCTAAATGCACATTGCTATAAACAGTAGGTCCGCAAACATACATTCCTACATTTCCTTCGTTAATAGGTGTAAAAATTTCCTTTTCACCCGAAAGTGAGTTGTATATTTTTAAGGTTTGTGATTTATATAATGGCATTTTATGTTGTTGTTTTTTGTAGCTATTTCTAGGTATTTGTTTCAATCCTTACTATCGCTTCAATCCTTGCAATACTTCAGGATTTATACTTCTATCAGGTCTATGCTTTTGTGTGTAAATTAAAATTTAGTATCCATTTGAATGTAGTTCAAAAATTCTCGACGAGTTTGTTCTGTTTTAAATTTTCCACCAAATTCCGAGGTAACAGTGCTGCTTTCTATATCTTTAATTCCTCTTGAATTGACACATAAATGTTTAGCATCAATTACGCAAGCTACATCTTCAGTACCTAATGCTATTTGTAATTCTTGAACAATTTGCATGGTTAAACGTTCCTGAACTTGAGGTCTTTTAGCATAATATTCTACAATTCTATTCATTTTTGAAAGTCCTATTACTCTTCCATTTGAAATATAGGCAACATGGGCTCTTCCGATAATTGGAAGCAGGTGATGTTCACAAGTCGAATACAAGGTGATATTTTTTTCAACCAACATTTCTCCATATTTATAATTATTTTCAAAAGTAGATGCTTTAGGTTTTTTATTGGGATTTAATCCACCAAATAGTTCGTTAACAAACATTTTAGCTACACGATTAGGAGTTCCTTTCAAACTGTCGTCAGTTAAGTCAATTCCTATTGTTGTTAAAATATTTTCAACATCTTTTTTTATTAAATTAATTTTTTCTTCATCAGAAATTAAAAAAGCATCATTTCTTATAGGGTTTTGAGCGTTAGTTGCAATATGATTCTCTCCAATTTCGTCCTGAAATTCATCTTTATTTGTCATCAATTATTTGTTATTATTATTTTTGTAAATATTGATTTGCAAAGTTAATTAATTAATCTTAAAAAGTAATAAAGTGTATTTATTTTGAATTATTTATTTATTTAACAGAATAATTTCTTAAAAATATGTAAATTACGCCTCCTAAATTAATTTTCTAATGAATAAAAGATACCTTTTAGTAGTAATATTTTTTATATTATTTGTCAAATCATTCAGTCAAAATTTACCTCCTGGCTGTTCAGGAGCATTACCATTTTGCGCTGGTTCCTCTAGTACTGGTATATCATTTCCTAATTCAACCAATGTTCCATCGCCTGGGAATAATTCTTGTTTAGGTTCCCAGCCAAATGCTGCGTGGTATTATTTACAAATAAGTCAATCGGGAAATTTAACGTTTACAATTAGACAATTTAATAATGCTGGAGCGCCCATAGATGTCGACTTTATTGCTTATGGTCCTTTTGTTACTCCAAGTTGCGGAGCTTCAAATCTAAATTCAACTACACAATTACCAAATCCTGGAGGTTGTAGTTATTCTGCAGCTGCAGTTGAAACTATGGTAATTAATAATGCTGTAGTAGGTCAATATTACATGGTGATTATGACCAATTTTGCTAATCAAGCGGGTACAATTACATTGGCTCAAACGGGTGGAACGGGTGCAACTAGTTGTGATATTGTTTGTCCTTTAACCATTGCAGGTGGAGGCGTTTCGGATTGCCGTGATAATATTTTAACTGCTAATTATATAAATTCAGCTCAAGTAGGAACTACTTTTACTTGGACTTTTCAAAGTGGTCCTACAGCGCCAGTAACGACTATTCCATCAACAACTGGCCCCAACTTTGTGGCCGCTCCAAGATCTAATAATAGTACTCGAACCACTTTAGCTTATGGAGCAGGTACCTATTGTGTTACTGCACGTAGTCAGGGTTGTAGTTCTACCCAGAGTGCCGTTTGTACTACAATAAATCGAGGGGTTCCTGTGCCTTTTAATCCACCAATTACTATTAATGCATGTAACAATTCAACTTTTGATTTAACACAAAATACAAGTGTACTTCTTCAAGGGTTGCCTGGTTCAGCATCTAATTATCGAGTTCGATATAATTTAAATGCGACTAATGCTTTAACCAATGTTTCTCCAATTCCAACATCGCAACAAACCGTTTTTCCGGGTACTCAAGGTCAGACCATTTATGCTACTGTTTGGGATGTGTCTGGAACGTATTGTTATGCTGTTGCACAATTTACTCTAAATTTTGTTGTTTGTGCATTTTCTACAACCAACACGGGTCCTATATGTGCAGGAGGTACATTTAATTTAAGTGCTACAGACCCAGGTGTTGGTCCAGTAACCTACTCCTGGACCGGACCAAATGGATTTACTGCAACAGGGGCTAACGTTAGCAATGTACCAACTCCAACAGGTAATCCACCTTTTAGTTACATATGTACCGCTACCCCCTCAACTGTAGGTGTTGCACCACTGACATCTACTACAATTGTAACTGTTAATCCTATTCCAGTGGCTACTGCAACTGCAGTTTCAAATTCAATTTGTACAGGTTCAATTACAGATATTACAATTGGAAGTAATGTTTCAGGAACAACATTTAACTGGACAGCAGTCGATACAAATGCAACTGGATCTTCAAGTGGTACAGGAACAAATATTGCACAGACCTTAACCACTACAGGTAATGTAGTAGGAACTGTTGATTATACAATTACTCTTTCAGCAAATGGTTGTAATGGAACTCCAATTCATTCAATTATTTCGGTAAAACCTATACCTGTTGCAGTTGCAACACCTACTCCTGCAACAATATGTTCTGGATCAACGTCAAATATTATATTATCTAGTACCCCAACGGGTGCAACTTATGCATGGACTGCGGTTCAAACAGATGCTTCAGGAGCTTCTGCAGCTAGTGGATCATCTATTGCTCAAGTATTATCTTCTCCCGGAGGTTTTATAGGTTCTGTAGATTATACTATTACTCCAACATTAAATTCATGTATTGGTCTACCAATTCACTCTATAATTACTGTAAATCCGTCACCTGTTGCAGTTGCTACGCCTTTATCAACAACTATCTGCTCTGGATCAGCAACGAGCATTCCCCTTACTAGTATTGTGGCTGGAACTACATTTTCATGGACTGTTGTTCAAAATAATGTTACCGGTGCCACTCCTTCTAGTGGAACTTCAATAACTCAAGCATTAACAGCAACTACAGCAAATCCAGGTTCTGTAGTTTATACTATTACACCTTCAGCCAATGGATGTTTGGGTTTACCAATAACAGTAACCATAGTTGTTACGCCTGTTCCTACTGCTACAATAAGTTATTTAGGAACCCCTTTTTGTACT
>CANHHG010000065.1 GCA_947460615.1 Bacteroidota bacterium | reverse complement strand
GGATTCAATTTAATTGCATTAATTTGTAAAAGCAATTCGGCTGTTTTTTCGGCTGTGTCTTTATTAAAAATCATAGTACAAATGTATAAAGTTTTTGTCAACGATAAACCACTTTTTTTAACAAATCAAATCTTTAAAGAAACAGATTTTCAACTGTTCTTACTTGAAAGTGTTGATTTCAAACAGCTTATCGTAAAATATTTTCAGAATAAAATTCAAAAAGCCTATTTGTATCATCCTGATGAAAGAGAAATAATGAAGGTTTTAAAGACTAAAATCCCCGTTAATAAGGCTGGTGGAGGTTTAGTTTATAATAAAAATGGGGAGGTTTTATTTATTTTTAGAAATGGAAAGTGGGATTTGCCAAAAGGTGGAATGAATAAAGGCGAAGAAATTGAAGACACCGCCATGCGCGAAGTGGAAGAGGAAACCGGCGTAAACGGATTGTCAATTTCAAAAAAACTTCAAAAAACCTATCATATTTTTAAACGCAACGGAGTTTACAAACTAAAAATTACCCATTGGTTTGAAATGCATTCTACCTATGATGGCATTCCAATAGGACAGGCTGAAGAAGGAATTGAAAAAGTAGAGTGGAAAAATCCGGAACAAATTAAAGAAGCCCTTAAAAACTCCTACGAAAACATTAAATTGTTGTTTGAAGAATAATACACTTTGTTTTTAATTGCTAGCGTCAATGAATCTCAAAGCAATTTAATTTTATTTTTTCCATGTTCGCGACTTTAGCGCTATCAATCCATAGTTTATATTATTTCTTTTGAGTCATACTTTTTTCGTAGTATATTTTCACTTGATTCATACAATGAAGATGCAGCCTTATTAATTTTATCAACCGATACTTTTTTCCATTGATTAATATCGGAATTGAAATCGGAATTGAATATCAATTTCGACATATTTTGAATCAAAATATAATTGGCGTACGGATGGGAATTTTCCCTATTTGCTTTATTCGCTCCTGACACAAATTCTGAGATTCGGTCATAAATAGTTTCTTCGGTACAGTACATCAATTCAATAACCTTAGACCTATATTCCAAATCAGCTGCACTTAAGTTTGGGTAATTATTTAAATCAGTAAAATGTAAACTTTCATGTTTTAAATATGAAACTTCAAAAGTTTCAGAATTTAAATCATAAGTACCTTTATTACAGTATAACTTTGCTGATTCTTTTATAGCCCAGCCACCCACTTGAGAATCACCAAAAGTTGCAAATTCATCGTATCCGTTTATATGATAACTTTCAATAAACACAACAGTAGTTTTTATAGTGTCTTTTGGTAAAATCACTTCATATTTTTTAGTACTTTCTTTATTCCAAATAAATAGCTCTTGAAAACCATTTCGGAATTTAAAATCTACTTTAAACCCTTCTTTTT
The DNA here is from genome assembly GCA_947460615.1 of Bacteroidota bacterium. GTDB lineage: Bacteria > Bacteroidota > Bacteroidia > Flavobacteriales > Flavobacteriaceae > Flavobacterium. The sequence continues at coordinate 10,172 of CANHHG010000065.1, read as the reverse complement.
CAATTATTTCTTTCAAAACTGAGTCGTCTTTAATATTCTTGCGTAAGCTATCTTTTGAAAGACTTGTTAACTTGTTGGATAGTAAATAGTCAGCGATATTATTATACAGTGTGGAGTCTGTTCTGCTTTTTGGCTTGGGTTTCATCAGTTCCACTCTCCAATATTCACGGTAAATGTTTGAAATGTCGTTAACTATTTTGTTTCCAGAGGTATTTTCAAAAACTTCTTCTCTTGAAACAAAACGAGCATCCATTTTTTTCTTCCATCTTTGATAGATAAAATTCACTATTGGGTTTGAGAAACTTTTTCTTTCTTCCATTTTGATAAAAGCAGTGCTGATATCTCCAACACCTGCTAATGATACGATTTCTCTATAACTTTGTCTATCGTCGCCAAAATTGTACCTTCCATAAAAGAAAATAGCAACCAATATTGTGATGCAAATAAGTAAAATGTTTCTTGTTTTTTTCTTCATATTGTTTTTATTGAAGCCAACTTGTAATCTGATCACTAATAACCAGAATTATCAACTCAAATTGGTTGCTTTGTCTGTCAAGAGTCATCATTGAATTAATTCCAAATATAGTTTAATTTTAAATATCAATAAATTAAGCCGGATAATAAAAGTATCGAAAATAATTTTTAAATAGCCCCGAGTAAGGCGGTATCCTCGAAGCATAGCGAAGAGATAAAGCCGAACGCGGGAATTACATTTCCAAATTTAAAAGGACAATTCGCTTCAACCGAAAAGTTGAGTGTTATTCAAAATTGGGCTACCTTTGCAAAATGAAAAATAAATACCATTCCAATAACCTACTTCTCAATTTAGGTATTGAAAACCTAAACGAAATGCAAGTTGCCGCTCAGGAAACCATTTTGAGCGATAACAATATCTTGCTTTTGTCACCAACGGGTTCTGGAAAAACATTGGCTTTCCTTTTGCCAATATTTGAAATGTTGCAACCTGAAATTCTCTCGGTTCAATGTTTGATCTTAGTTCCTTCACGCGAATTGGCACTGCAAATTGAGCAAGTTTGGAAAAAAATGGGAACCGATTATAAAGTAAATGTTTGCTATGGTGGACATTCCATTGATACAGAAATTAAGAATTTAAGCAATCCACCGGCAGTTTTAATTGGAACTCCAGGGCGTATTGCCGACCATATCGATCGAGGAACTTTCCGTTTAGACAAAATCCAAACTTTAATTTTAGATGAATTTGACAAATCTTTGCAATTGGGTTTCCACGAGCAAATGTCATTTATTATTGGGAAATTAACCAAACTAAACAAACGAGTATTGGTTTCGGCAACTTCAGATATCGAAATACCAAAATATACGCGAGTAATTAATCCAACTGTTTTAGATTATATCCCAGCCGAAGAAGAGCGCACGAATTTATCAATAAAATTAGTGGTTTCTAAAGAAAAGGATAAAATTGGCAGTTTGTTTAATCTGATTTGTTCCTTAAAATCACAATCGGCATTGATATTTTGCAACCACCGTGATGCCGCTGAGCGCATCAGTGATACACTAAACGATAAAGGAATTTATTCCACTTATTACCATGGAGGTATGGACCAAGACGAACGGGAACGTGCCTTGATTCAATTCAGAAACGGAAGTGTGAGTTATTTAGTTACCACCGATTTAGCTGCACGTGGATTGGATATTCCAGAAATGAAGCATGTTATTCATTATCATTTGCCTTTTAAAGAAGATGAATTTACTCACAGAAACGGAAGAACTGCTCGTATGTTAGCCTCCGGCACCGCCTATATTATCGCTCACGAAAGTGAGAAAAAAATGGATTACATTGATTATGGAATGGAAGTATTAAAAGTGGAAAATTCAAACTCATTGCCAAAACCTCCTGAATTTCAAACCATTTACATCAGTGGCGGAAAGAAAAATAAGTTAAATAAAATTGATATTGTAGGTTTCTTTTCTCAAAAAGGAAAACTCGAAAAAGAAGACTTAGGATTGATAGAAGTGAAAGATTTTATTTCGTTTGCCGCAGTAAAATTCAATAAAGTCAAGGATTTACTTCATAATATTAGGGATGAAAAAATGAAGGGTAAAAAATACAAAATTGAAGTAGCTAGAAAAGTCATCAAAAAAGAAGAGGAGTAGAGTTTCGATTTAGGATTTTTAGTGGATTTTCAATTATTTCAAGTATTACATTTTAACAATTTTGTACAATTAGAAAATAGATAGGCATCCCAACAGTTATATTTATTGGGAATGTTACTGCTAGGGCCATTGGTAATAATAGCCCAGGATTTGCTTTAGGGACAGAAATTTTCATAGCTGCTGGAACTGCAATATATGAGGCACTTGCGGCTAAAACTGCAAACATAAAGCGATTGGTAATATCTTGTGTTACAAATGAACTTACAAAAGCAATGATACATCCATTAAACAAGGGTATGAAAATTGCAAAAATTATTGGAAACCATCCAAATGAGAAAAATGCTTTAAGTTTTTTACCGCTTGTAATTCCCATATCTAAAAGGAAGATAGCTAAAAATCCTTTAAAAAGGTCATTTGTAAATGGTTTTATGCCCTCCGCCTGTTTTGCATTAGCTACATAACCAATAATTAAACTTCCAAGAATTAGTAAAACACTTCCATTTGTAAAAGAATGTTTTATTATGCTACTTTTTCTAATTTTTTGGGATTCTTCTTTATTGAATATTGAAATTAAAATTAATCCAATTATTATCGCAGGCGATTCCATTAATGCCATAATTGCAACCATATAACCATGTAGTAATAGTTGCTGAGATTCAAGATAGGTAACTGCTGTAACAAAAGTAACTGCACTAACTGAACCATAAGCTGCCGCAATTGCTCCTGCATTAAAAACGTTTAATTTTCTTCGAAGAATAAAAAAGGTGTAAAGCGGTATCATTAAGGATATAAAAATACCGAAAAGCATTGCCCATCCAATTTCCATCGTAATTGCCTCATGAGATAATTCCTGTCCACCTTTAAAACCAATTGCAAATAAAAGGTACAATGATATGAACTTTGAAGAATTCTCTGGTATTTCTAAATCACTTTTTAAGTAAACAGCTAAAACGCCAAGCACAAAAAAAAGTAATGCTGGGTTGGTTAAGTTATCAATTAGTAGATCAAAATTCATATATTAATTATTTTGGTTTATTTTACTTTACTTGTATTTATTCCTGATCATGTGTCTGAACTAGTTTGTTAGTGTCATCTTATTTTTGAAAATAATAATCTTTTACCAGGTTTAATATTATTTACTATACCGTTGTCATATACTATTTTTCCATTGACAAAAGTTTTTACAATTTTGCTTTTAAAAAAATGATTTTCAAATGGTGACCATTGGCATTTATAATGTGTATTTTTTTCAGTTACTTGCCATTGCTGTTTCAAATCAACAAGTACTAAATCAGCATAATAACCTTCACGTATATAGCCTCGTTCCTTTATTCTATATATTTCTGCAACATGGTGGCTCATTTTTTCTACAATTTTTTCTAGGCTTATTTTTCCTTGATGATATAATTCAAGCATTGTAGGTAATGCATGTTGAACTAAAGGGCCTCCAGACATAGATTCGAAATAGGTGCCGCTTTTTTCTTCAATAGTATGAGGAGCATGATCAGTTGCAATAATATCTAATCTATTCTCTAAAAGTGCTGCTAATAAACCGTTTTTGTCTTTCTCGGATTTTATTGCTGGATTCCATTTTATTTTTGATCCCAATTTTGCATAATCAGTATCGGAAAACCAAAGGTGATGCACACAGGCTTCTGCAGTAATTCTTTTATCCCCAATTGGGATTAAGTTATCAAATAGATTCGCTTCTGCAACTGTTGAAATATGAAATAAATGCAAACGATTGTTATGTTTTTTTGCTATTTCCAAAACACGTTTTGTGGCTGTTACACAAGCTTCTTCGCTTCTGATTTTCGGGTGAAATTCAAAAGAAATATTCTCCCCATATTTTTCGCGATAAAAGTGTGTATTATTTTTAATGATTAGATCATCCTCGCTATGCAAGGCAACTAATGAATTGGTCCGAGAAAACAGTTTTTCTAAAAAATCAGGGTAATTTGCTAAAATTCCTTCGTCATTATTAAAATATAATCCATCATCAGTTATTCCACAAACGTTTTCATTATTTGTTTTTAAAGCTTCGTCTAAATTGTTTTGATTGATTCCCATAAAAAAGGAATAATTAGCCAATGATGTTTTTGAAGCTTCAGTATATTTTTCCTCCAATAACTCTTGAGTTAATGTATTGGGTATTGTGTTTGGCATTTCCATAAATGAGGTAATTCCTCCTGCAACAGCAGCTCTGGATTCTGAATAAATAGTCCCTTTATGCGTTAAACCTGGTTCTCGAAAGTGAACTTGATCATCAATAATACCCGGTAATAAATATAGTCCTTCGGCATTAATTTCAATTATTGTACCCTTAGCTTTTAAATTAATTGAAGGTGAAATTTTTTCAATTCGATCTCCTGAAATTAGAATATCTGCAATGCTACTTTTGCCTTCATTTACAATAGATGCATTTCTTATAATTGTTTTCATTTTTCTTTTTTTGTTGCTCTTTCCAATTTGTCATTTATGGTTTTGCCTAAACCAACATCTGGTAATCGTTCAGCAATTATTACATCTAAATTATTTTTATCCAATCGATGCATTGCGGCATATAAATTTTTTGCTGCTTCATTCAAATCGCCAGATTTTGATAATATTTCTTTATGAAAAATAGCTTTATCATGGATATGATTTTTAAATACTAAGATTCCGATTTTTTTCCCCTTAAAGAATTTAATTAACTCAATTAAATTACTTGTTAAGTAGGTATCGGTATTTGGAGCATAATGTCTTGATAACATTCCCGGTGCGCTTGGAGTTTTTTCACTATTTGTAATCGCACTTATTTTTCCGGTAATTTTTTCTATTTCCTCTACGGAAATTGATCCGTGTCTGTATAAAATAGGTTGTTCATTTTCAAAACCAATAATAGTTGATTCTAGCCCTTTTTCGCATTCTCCACCATCTAAAATAACTTCTAGTTTTTCGCCAAAATAATTGAATACATGGTCAGCATTGGTTGGACTGATGGAGCCAAATGGATTTGCGCTTGGTGCCGCTAAAGGAAAATCAAGTTTATCTAATAAAGCGAGTGCTAACGGATGATTCGGAACTCTAACTGCAACAGTATCTTTACCGGCAGTTATTAAATCTGAAATATGGGGTTGCTTTTTTAAAATTAATGTTAAAGATCCAGGCCAAAATTTTTCAGCCAGAATCATTGCGCTTTTAGGGATATCAATAGCTACATCGTTTATACATGACGCCGACTTAATATGAACAATAAGTGGGTTGTAAAACGGTCTGTTTTTTAGTTTAAAAATCTGTATTAGTGCAGTTTCATTGTAAGCATTTCCCGCAAGTCCATATACGGTTTCTGTTGGAATTGCTATGAGTTTGTTTTTAACTAGCTCTTTTTTTGCTTTAATCAGACAGGTTGTTATCATTCTATTTAAGGGTTACAAATGTCACAATACATTGGTTCTTCAGTTTTTTTTCCATTTGGAAATTCTACTGCTTCTGTAAAATTGCATTTTTGACAATTATAGATATGACTTAAAGTAGAGTGTGTAGGAAAATTACATAAGCTACAAGGTAAACCTTCTTTTCGATCTACAATTCCAAATCCAGGTGCTTCACATTTAGGGCATATTGATTTTATTTTTTTTACCAATTTCAAGGTCGCTTTTTCAATTACTTTCATCCGGCTTGGATTAAACATGGCTCTCATATCAGTTTCTATATAAGCAGTTCCATATTTTTTAGATAGCTTTAAATAGGTATCGTAAAGTTGCTTTTTATCAATTATTCCTTTAGTAATTCCATCTAAATTATCTTTTGATCTTCTAAGAATTAAAGCATGAGAAGGGAAATTTGAATTGGTTGCAAATTCTTGAAGTTCTTCTTTAGTTTTTATTTCCGAGCCATTAAAATTGGTTTCTAAGCTAAGCTCTCTAACGCTAATTTCAATACCATTTTTTCTATCAATTAAGAGTAAAAATTCATCATCCGCAGCTGCAAAGTAAATGGTAGGATGGGATCCAAAAGAACCCTCACTTGCAATAGCTAGTTCACAGTTCAATAAATCCATTGCCATATAGCACTTATTTCGCGCAGTAGTAATTGGATCGTCTTTTCTTTCAACCTCTCCGGTAAATGTTCCCAATTTATCAGTATCTAACTCAGAAGCAACAAAACATTTCACGCCCAATTCTTTTTCTAAAATTGGGGCAATTACTTTTTCCTTTTCGTGTTTGGTTGCTATTAGGATATTTCTTCCTTGGAACATTAATCTTCTTTTAGTGAAATAATTATTTCAGATTTTATTACTAGCTTTTTATTTTGGGACTTCGCATTAAAAATAATTTCCTCCAGTTTTTCAATTTCGTTTTTTAATAGTCGAACTTTTCTTTGTGCCGTTTCATCATCTTTTCCAAATCGCTCTTGAGAACTCCAATTTTGTATATTATGGAAATTGATTTTGGAGTTAAACATACTTGTTAAAATTTCTTTGGCCTCATTAAAGGAAAAATCTCCTTCAATTAGTTTTAATTTTTCAATTTTATTCATTCTATTTCGAATTTTTAGGTAATAATGATTTTAATGTTAAAGCTCCAGTAATTATTGTTAAGGAAGTTGATAATTGAATGTTAACTTCGTCTTTAACTATAAAAGCTGTTGCAAGAAAGAAAAGCATTAATAATAATAATAGGCTAGTTTTTTTCTCAATTAAATTCATTCTGATTCATTTAATAGTTACATTTATTATTTGTTATTCTTTCCTTAAAATAGGGACTTATGAAATTGAATTTTTTTTCATTGCAAAATTGATAATTCTAATTCATAAATTTTTATTTATCTTTGTAATGTAATACATATAATTAATTTATGAACTATACCTTAAATCAATTACAGATTTTTTTGAAAATCGTGCAAACAAAAAGCGTTACAAAGGCTTCAGAAGAGATGCATCTTACTCAGCCAGCCGTTTCTATACAATTAAAAAATTTTCAAGAGCAATTTGATGTTCCATTAACAGAAGTGGTAGGGCGAAAAATATACATCACTGATTTTGGTTTAGAAATTGCAGAGGCAGCTGAAAATATTATCAATCAAGTTTATGCTATAAATAATAAAACTTTAGCTTACAAGGGTCAGTTAGCAGGGCGTTTAAAAATTTCTGTAGTTTCAACAGGTAAGTATGTGATGCCTTATTTTTTATCCAATTTCATGCTGCAACATAGTGGTATAGAATTGATGATGGACGTAACTAATAAAAATAAAGTTATAAAGAGCTTGGTGAATAATGAAGTAGATTTTGCTCTTGTTTCTATCTTACCAAACAGTCTAAATATTGAAAAATTAGATTTACTTCAAAATAAGTTGTTTTTAGTGGGAAGTAATGATCTAAATTTGAAAAAAGAGGCTAGTGTTAAAGATATCTTTAAAGATTTACCATTAATATATCGAGAAAAAGGCTCTGGAACTAGGGAAATAATGGAAAGTTTTATTTCTCGTAATTCAATTCCATATTTAAAAAAAATGGAATTGACCTCTAATGAAGCAGTAAAACAAGCGTTATTGGCTGGTTTGGGGTTTTCAATAATGCCGTTAATTGGGATTAGAAATGAAATTCAAAAAGGAGAATTAAAAATTATATCGATCAAAGGTCTTCCAGTAAAATCTACTTGGAGTTTAATATGGGTAAAGGGAAAGAAGCATTCTCCAGTTTCTAAATCTTTTATAGAGTATTTGACAAAGGAAAAGGCCCAAATCGTTCAAGATAAATTTAGCTGGTACGAACAATATTAGAACAAAAAAATTATAAATATTTTTTTCAACGAAAATTTTAACTAGCAATGAATCTTCATTCTATATACTGCTGGAAAAAGTCAGGTTTACTTTTTTACCTCTTGTAATTCTATGCCGTTTGGAATTAAAAAAATTTCATCTTCAATTTTTCTAGAATTGATTTTAATAGCTGTGCTTTCTAATGTCAAACCTTGATTTTCAATTATGAATAGTGTTTTTAACGGAATTGATTTTGTTATTGAAGTAATGGTATTGAGATTCCCATAGTCATGATTTTTATAAAACATAGGGTCTATTGATAATTTTGAACTGTAATAATATTTTTGGATACTGCCAGGGGATTCAATAATTAATTCATCGCAATCAAATCCTAGTACTTTTAAAACACTTTTGTTTATTGTAATGTTAGTTATGCTGTCCTTGTTCAAATTTGCATCATTGCTATATAGTTTTCCCTTTTTATTTTTCGTGTAAATTTTATTTTCATTTGTTTTATAAATGGTCCACGTTTGATGGATTGGAACACTGTATTTGTAATTACCATTTTTATAATAAAAATTTTCTATCGAGTCAGTAATCATTTGGCAATATTCAATTTTCCATTCTGCTTTATCACTTTTACAGACATTTTTATATATTATTTCTCCTTCAAAGTTCTGTGAGAACGATGAAATTGAAAATAATAGGAAAATTATAATAAGTTTTTCTTTCATAATTTAGGCAGTTTATGATTGCGAGAATGGGTTTAGTTTTCGGGTTTATTATTAAATAATGATTTGAATACTTCTTGTTTTTTCTTGTTGAACAAATCCTCTAAACTCGAAATTCTTTTATTTTTAAAGATAGTTATGTCCTTTTTTTCTATCCTGTCGTACTTATATCCATAAAATTTTCCATCCCTATTCTTTTCCACAAAGTCAAATTGATATTTTTGATGAAAATAGTTGTTTCCGTTGGAACTTTTTGAAACATACAATAGAACAGTTTCATGTTTCGAAAAAGCGGGAGTTCCATAGTGGTCATAGGCAACAAAGTCAATTGTATCAATTTCCGGGTTGTTAAAAACGTTTTTTATAATTGCGTATTTACATCGAAAACCGCGATCCATTATATTGTATTTTTTTATTAGTGAATGTACACTTAGCGAGTCCTTAACTTTTTCACCAACTGGTTCTTCGTTTGGATTAAACGCCACTACAGATATTTTTTTCCCAACAAAAGCGAATAAATTCACTTCTTTATTTTCAACATAAAAAGTATCGTTTAGCTGTTTTGGAATTGAACATCCAATTGAAAGAAATAAAATTAGAATAAAGCTACAGTTTCTCATAAAAATTGAATTCGAATAATGGCTACTACCGTTTTGGAACTACAAGAAGTTACAGATTTTAAGAAACGAAAACGTCTAAAGTAACTTTTCTTGCTAATAACCAAAAAGAGTCATTTAGCTATTGAACTGCTAATTTCTTATTCTTATTGTTATGAGAGGTATTAATTTGACTCATCCTCTTTTGTGTCATTGTCTTTTAATAAATCTGCAATTATTATTGCAGGAGCTTCTTGTTCAATAACCAGTCTTTGAAATGCCGAGTAAATATCTTTTGAGGTATTATGGTGTCGTATCAATTGACCATGAATTTCACTAGGGTATAAAAGGGGTATTAATAAATCACTTTTTTGATGATACTCTATATAATGACCATTTACATTTACTATAACAACTCCGTTATTTAATAAATTATTGAAGTGAGCTGCAAGAATGAATAAATCAGTGGTTAACTCCGTAGGATAATCCTCTAATATTTTGAATCTACAATGAAAGCTCCCATCATAGATCATGTAAAAGAATGCGCCTCCTTTTTTATTACTGATTTCAAAAATAGTCTCGATATATTTCTCTTTCTCGTAGACTCCAGATTTCCATTCTGCAGCAGCATGAAGTTTTTTCAGTTCTTTCCACACTATTTCTTCTTGTTTCTTGAAGCTAAGTGCTAAACGATAAATTCGTTGTAAATAAAATTTAATTTTGTTCATATTTGCTTATTATTTCTAATAACGTTCGTTGGGCAATATGCGGAGGCCGGGATTTCGAAGTTCCAACTGGTCAAACCGTTACCATTTTTTATTAAAGTTACAAATGCTAAAATGATCTAAATCCCCCGGCTTTGTAAATGGCTTGTTTGCGTTTCTTTATTTTTTAACTTAATCCATATTACGAATTGAAAATCCTGCTTTTCCTACATAAGCAATTTTGTAGCCTTTAGGATTGTATATCT